>PXDE01000141.1 GCA_003566475.1 PVC group bacterium
GGACGCCGGTCCCGGGGAAGGCCGGCCCAGTGGCCGTAGACCTCCCGGAACACCGCCTGGGAGGATTCGGCCCCGCGGTCGGCGCCCTCCGCCATCAGGGACAGCGCGCTGGGCAGATAGGAATACTGCACCGCCACGCTGGCCACGTCGCCCCGGTGCAGGATCTCGAGGGTGTCGATGGCCTTGGGATCCACCCACCCGGTGCCGGTCGGGGTGATGATCACCAGCACCGATCTCCGGAAGCCGCCGGCGCGACGAAGTTCCTCCAGGGCCAGCGCGGCCCGGGCCTGCGGGCTTTCAGCGGAATGGATGCCGACATACACCCGCACCGGCGCGACGACCTCCGCCCCGGGGCCGACGCGGGCCAGATCCTCCGGCGTGGGGCCCGAGGCGATGAACCGCCGGCCCTGGCGCCCCGTGTCCCGCCAGCGGATCAGGGATTCCGTGCCGCCCGAACGGTGGGGGTCGTCCGGTTTCGCGAACTCGGGCTCGATCCGGGCGTCGAAGGCCTGGAACGAGCGGTCCGCCGTCCGCAGGATGGCGGCGAAGATCACCCCGTCGATGAGCCCCCAGAACAGGACGCAGGCCGTCACCAGCGCCGCCGCCTGCGAGACCCGGGCCGGGACGAGGCCCCGGAGCCGGCCGGAAAGGAACCGGACCACGTGCCGGAAGAGTCGGGCCGCGGCCAAGAGCGCGAGAAACACCAGAAGCGCGATCCCGAAGACCCGCAGGGGCCTGACGCCCGCCACCGGCCCCAGACCCATGAGGCGGCGCACCGCGTTCTGCCATCCGATGGCCCGCCAGAGGAACGAGGCCGCGACGACCAGGCAGCCGACGGTGGCGGCCCATCGGACCGTCTGTCTCCGGCCTGCGAACGGCGGGGGAAGCCCCAGCCAGGCCCAGATCTGGCGCCCCAGAACGGCGGCCGCGTAGCCAAGCGCCATGGCCAGACCGGAAATCACGCCCTGGCTCACCTCCGTGCGCGGCAGCAGGGACGGTGTCAACGAGAGCGCGAAGGCGAGGGTTCCCGCCAGCAGCCCGGCGGTGGAGAGAGGTCGCCACGTGCCTCCAGCCCGTCCCCCCAGCCAGGCGAGGACGGCACGCAGGCGATCCGAGGCGGCGACGTTCATGGCAGGGCTCCGGTGCGAGGCTGAAGGCGTCCGGAAACCCTAGCCCGCCGCCTTGGGCCGATACAAGACCCGGCGACCGTCCCGGATCCGCGTGCAAGCCCCGCCGGTGTGACCTACTTGTCGGCGACTTGGGCCTGGCGTATACACGGCCCCATGCCTCGCCTCAGCCCGCGCTGCCTGACCTGCCTGCTCCTGCTGATCCTGCCGCACCTCGGCCTCCGGGCCGCCGCCGAATCAACGACACCCGCCCCGCCCGAGGTGGCCGCATCTGCGGCCGAGGGCGAGGCCCACGATCCTGACGACGACTTCGCCCCCATGCTGGGAGCCTTCGCCCTCGTCGCCATTCTGGTGATTCTGGTCGTCATCGGGTTCGGCGTGGCCCTGGGCCTGGCCGTCGCCCTTCTCCTGGCTCTGCTCACGGCCTGGGGCGTCGTCACCGTGTCCGCCCTCACCGGGGCCGCGACGGGGAGCGCCAGGACCGCCGCCCGGGCGTTCGTCCTCCAGGTCGGCGGCCTGCTGGGCATTCCTTCGGGGGCCGCCCTGGGCCTGATGGGCTGGTGGCTGTTCGATCTGCCCGGCCGGTGGGGATTCTGGGCGGGGGCGGGCGGCCTGGCGGGCGCGGCCGGGGGGCTGGCCCTGGCCTACGCCTTCGATCTCGCCTGCCGGGCGATTCGGAACCGTCTGCGTCATCCGACCGCCGGTGCCGCGCCAGCTCAGGAAGGATGAACCGGCGCCATGGCCTCTGACCCAACCCTTGTTCTTCTCCCCGGCCTGGATGGTACGGGCATACTCTTCTCGCCTCTTCTGTCGGCCCTGCCGCGAGACCTGGCGTCCCGCGTGGTGGCGTATCCATCCGATCCCACCCTCACTCTAGAAGGTTACGCGCGGCTGGCCATGGCCGCTTTTCCGCCAGGACCGGTGGTCCTAGTGGCCGAGTCGTTCTCGGGCCGCGTCGCGTTGGCTGTTCTGGCCACGGGGGATCTTCGGGTAGTTGGAGTGGTGCTGGTGGGCGCCTTCGCGAGGTCGCCCTGGCCGGCGAAGATCCTTTCCCGAGTGGGCCCTGTCATGGGCCTGGCCGCACGCCATGCGCCGGATTCCGCCCTCCGCCGCTGGGCCCTCGGCCGCGACGCCCCGGCGGACCTCCTGGGTCTCTTCCGGTCCGCCGTGGCGAGCGTGCCCGGGACCGTGCTGGCGCGTCGCCTGCGCCTGCTCGGAACGCCCCCGCCTGCACCGGAACTCGCCTTCACGACGCCCTGCCTCTATCTCCAGGCAGCCCACGACCGCCTGATCCCGGACAAGGCCCCGGAATCGCTCCGGCCATGGTTCGCCTCACTTCCCGTTAGATCCATCCCCGGCCCCCATTTCCTTCTCCAGGCCCGGCCCCAGGTCTGCTCCGCCGCCGTCGTGGATTTTCTGAGCCGATGCGCCTCGCCTACGCCCTTCGCCATCCGGTCATTCGTACCAGGCGACGCGCCGGCGCTGGCGGCGGTGTACCGGGATACCGTGCGGGGCCAGGGGCCTCGGGCCTACGACACCGCCCAAGTCGAGGCCTGGGCGGCGTACCCCGAGGATCTGGAGGAGTTCCGCGACCGCCTGGGCCAGGGCCTGACCCTGGTGGCGGAAGGCCCCGAAGGGCCGGCTGCCTTCGGGCAGCTTCATCCCGAGCACCACATCGCCCTCCTCTACTGCGCCACCCGGTGGAGCGGTCAGGGGCTGGGCAGCCGGATCTACCGGAGGCTGGAGGCCCGGGCCCGGGCCCGGGGCGTTGCGCGGCTCGATACCGACGCCAGCCGCCTCAGCCGCCCGTTCTTCGAACGTCACGGGTTCCATGTCGTCGCGGTCGACCACCCCGTCCGCCACGGGGTGGTCTTCGAGCGATTCCGGATGGAGAAGCGGCTCGACGCCTAGGGAGGGCCTCTTCGCCGCTTAGGGCTGCAGGAAGTCGGGCAGATCGTCCCCGGCCGCCGGCTGTTCCGCCGGAGCGGCGGCCGGCGCCGCCTGGCGCATCGCCTCCACGATCTGCTGGGTGAGATCGACCCGCTGCACCCCCTCCTGCGCGTAGGACAGGTCGTGGACCACGATGGGCACGTTGGCCGCCTGGGCCACGGCCGGCAGCACCTGCTCCAGAGTCTGCTGGAACCGCTGCATGGCCTGCTGCTGAAGGGCCTGGAACTGCTGCTGAATCTGGGCCATCCGCTGCTGATTCTGGGCCTGCGCGGCCTCCTGCATCTGCGTCTGAAGCTGCTGGGCCTGCTGCTGGACCTGCTGCTGACCCGGGAAGCCGTTGTAGACCGCCTGGGCGTCGAACACGCCGACGCGCAGGCCGCCGGCCGCCGGGGCCTCCTGGGCGAAGGCGGCCGGTGCCGCCGCGAGCAGGCCCGCGGCCACGGTCAGGGTGAGCATGGAATGGAGGGAGGAGGTGAGGTGTCGCACGAGCGGCTCCTTGGTTGGTTGCCGGCTGGAAGTGACAAAGGCGACCCGCCCGTCCGACCCGCGGACGACCCTGCCTGGCCGGCCCGCGATGCCAAGGCACCCGGCCCGCCCGTCCGCCGCCGAAGCGCGGCCGACGAATGCATTGTGAGAGGGTTTGGACCCGCCGCCCCCCGGATTGTTCAAGAATTCCTGAGAAAATCTGCGCAACCTGCCGCGCCGGCCCGAACTCCGTCCGTCCTGACCGACAGGTCCAGCCCCGATCCACGACTCATGCGTGTGACGATTCCCGACGCCGCGACCGCTTCCATCTCCTCCCCCATGGACACCCACCCGACGGAGGGCGGGCCCGGCTTCGTCCTCCTCACCGGGGCCACCGGCTACGTGGGCGGACGTCTGCTCCGCGACCTTGAGGCCCGAGGCACCCCGGTGCGGTGCCTGGCCCGTCGGCCCGACGAACTCCGCCCGCGTGTCAGTCCGCGCACGGAGGTTGTGGCCGGCGATGTCCTGGACCGCGGCAGCCTCGACGCCGCCTTCGCGGGCGTGACCGCCGCCTACTACCTCGTCCACTCCATGGGCTCCTCGGGCTCGTTCGAGCAGGCCGACCGGGAGGCGGCCCGGAACTTCGCCGAGGCGGCCGGGAACGCGGGTGTCGGCCGCATCATCTATCTGGGCGGACTCGGCCGTCAGGAGGAGGAGCTTTCGCCCCACCTCCGCAGCCGGCAGGAAGTGGGACACATCTTGCGCGGGTCCGGCGTTCCCGTGGTCGAGCTGCGGGCCTCCATCATCATCGGTTCCGGCAGCCTGTCCTTCGAGATGATCCGCTCCCTGGTGGAGCGACTGCCCGTCATGGTCACCCCGAAGTGGGTCCGGGTTCAGGCGCAGCCGATCGCCATCGACGATGTGCTGGCCTACCTGGTCGAGGCCTTGGACACGCCGGCGGAGGGAAGCCGGGTGTTCGAGATCGGCGGAACTGACCAGGTGTCCTATGGCGACATCATGCAGGCCTACGCCCGGCAGCGCGGACTGCGCCGGCCCATGCTGCCGGTGCCGGTGCTGAGTCCCCGACTCTCCAGCCTGTGGCTGGGGCTGGTCACGCCGCTCTACGCCCGGATCGGCCGCAAGCTCATCGAGAGCATCGTCCATCCCACCGTGGTGGCCGACCGCTCCGCCGACAAGGTCTTCACCGTCCGGCCCATCGGCGTGGAGGAGGCCATCCGCCGCGCCCTGTCCGCCGAGGAGCGCCAGTTCGAGGCCACCCGCTGGTCGGACGCGCTTTCCTCCGCCGGCGAGACGAGGTCGTGGGGCGGCACGCGGTTCGGTCCCCGCCGGCTGGATTCGCGGACCGTGACCGTGAACGTGCCGCCCGAGGCCGCTTTCGCCCCCATCGCCCGCATCGGCGGCCGCACCGGCTGGTACGCCTGGAACGGTCTGTGGAGGATCCGCGGCTTTCTCGACCTGCTCGTCGGCGGGGTGGGCCTGCGCCGCGGACGCCCCTCCCCCACCGACCTGCACGTGGGCGACGCCCTCGACTTCTGGCGGGTGGAAGTGTTCGAGCCCGGCCGCCGACTCCGCCTCCGGGCCGAGATGAAGGTGCCCGGACGGGCCTGGCTGGAGTTCGAGGTCAGGCCCGAAGGCACGGGAAGCCGCATCCGCCAAACCGCCATCTTCGACCCCGTGGGCCTGTCCGGCCGCCTCTACTGGTACGCCCTCTGGCCGGTCCACCACCTCGTGTTCGGCGGCATGCTGCGCGGCATCGCCCGGGCGGCCATGCGAATCTAGCCGATCACTTCGATATACTCGGCCCTGGCGGTCGGCTCTGGCACGAAGACACCATCCTGATGCAGGCCCTCCAGGTGGAACTCCACCGCCTCCCGGATCAAGGCCTCGGTCTCTTCCAAGGTTTCCCCCACAGCGACACAACCGGGCAGATCAGGTACGTAGGCCCCGAACCCTGTCTCGCTTCTTTCGATGACAACCGCGTACTTCATCCTAGATCCGGCGGTTGACGGGAATGCATTCGTGCACGATGCCGTTTAACAGCCGTTTGCGCATGAAGATGGTCGCACCCAATGGGTGCGGGCTGAAGTACGGCCGTGGGCGAGAAGACACCGATGCTCGGGGTCGGACGGATAAGAGAGGATACGGGTTCCGGGGGTGTCGCGTTGCTCGACCCCCGGCTAATCGCTTCGACCCCTCCGGGGTCGCATGGGGCCCAGCCACCCCGGCCTGTCCGCCGTAGCCCGAAGGGCGAAGGCGGAAGGGGTGCCAGCCATTAGCCGGGGGTAAGCGGAGCGACACCCCC
>PXDE01000015.1 GCA_003566475.1 PVC group bacterium
CTCGGCAACTGCGGCGGCCGCGCCAGCGAGCCCCACCCCTGGCAGAACCAGCCGTTCTCCGTCGAGATCACCCTGCCCCCCCTGGGGGCCGTGTTCCTGAAGCCCCGGGAGGGATGAGGGCGCCAGGGGACACGTGGAGCGGGCGGCGGGAATCGAACCCGCGTGACCAGCTTGGAAGGCTGGAGCTTTACCACTAAGCTACGCCCGCGTCGGGGCCTACAGAACCAGATCCCGGCCCTGCACGCAAGCCCGGGTCGGCTACCGCTTGACCCGGGCGTTGCCCTCCCACACGCTCCACACCTGCTCCTCGTCAGCGGGCTGGCCGTAGTCGGTGAGGAGGGTGGTGACCATGGCCCCGCTGGCCCAGCCGAACTGGACCCACGTCTCCGGGGCCCAGCCCCGGAGGATGGCGTACAGCATGCCGCCCACAAACCCGTCGCCTCCTCCAATGCGGTCGAGCACCCCGATCTCGCGCGGCTCGACCACGTGCCAGTCCTGGCCCTCGGCCATGATCGCCCCCCACAAGTGCTGGTTCGCGCTCACCACCTGACGCAGGGTGGTGGCGAACACCGAGGCGCTGGGGAACGCGGCCTGGGCGCTGCGGATCATGCCCTTGAAGCTGTCGATCTTGGCCGCGAGATCCTTGCCCCCCGCCTCGGGCCCCTCGAGGCCCAGGCAGAGCTGGAAGTCCTCCTCGTTGCCGATGAGGATGTCCGACACCCCCGCGATCTCCAGGAACATCTCGCGCAGCGCCTTCTCCCGGCCCTTCCAGAACGAGGCGCGGTGGTTGAGGTCGAACGAGATCCGGGTGCCGTGCCTCTTGGCCGCCCGGGCCAGCTCCAGGCAGAACTCGCTGGTCTGCTCGGACAGGGCGGCGATGAGCCCGGACAGATGCACGACCTGCACCCCCTCCTGCCCGAAGATCCGGTCGAGGTCGAAGTCCTTCACGTTGAGGGTGCGGCCGACCTCCCCCGCCCGGTCGTTCTGCACCCGGGGCCCGCGCGCCCCCAGCCCGCTGTCGGCGAGGTTGAACTGATGCCGGTAGCCCCAGGGCCCGCCCTGGGGCACCTCCTTGGCCTCCACGGTGATGTGGCGGCGGGCGAGGTCGTCGCGGATGAACCGGGCCACCGGGCTATCCTTGACGAGCGTGGTGAGCACCTTCACCGGCAGGCCGAGGAAGGAGGAGATGCTGGCCACGTTGCTCTCGGCGCTGGTGGCCTGCATGTGGAAGGTGTCGCTGCTGTGGAAGGGCTGCCCGGCGGGCGGGGTCAGCCGCACCCCCATGCTGGTGGGGACCAGCAGCGCGAAGTCGCAATCCTGACGAAGCTCAATGGGCATGGATGATTCCTCGGGTTGGATGAAGCCTCCACCTTAGCCAAGCCAAGCCAGGGGGGACAACCGAATCTCGAGGGAGCCCGGGGATTTTGGATTGTGGATGGGCGGAGGGCGGCCCTGTTGCGGTCCAGAAAGCGGACGACGGGGATGACGGCCACCGCTTGCGTTGGCCGCCAGGGGAGAGGATGCTCCGGGGATGAACCTACGTAGATGCAGCCTCGCCCTGGCTCTGACCGTAGGACTCTCGCCTGCGGCCCGGGCCGCGCCGCCTTCGGCGCGGGAGCTGGCCGCGTCGGCGGAGCGGGCGGTGGACTCGGGCGAGTGGACGGCGCATGCCGCCCGGCTGGACGCCTTCTGGGCCGGGGACCGGCCCGAG
Source organism: PVC group bacterium (assembly GCA_003566475.1). GTDB lineage: Bacteria > Verrucomicrobiota > Kiritimatiellia > SS1-B-03-39 > PXDE01 > PXDE01. Next base: position 1,712 of record PXDE01000015.1, read on the forward strand.
GCGTGGTCGCGGATGGTGATGCGCGACCCGGGCCGAACCGCGCTGGCCCATGCCACCCTGATCGCCCGGGCGGGCGGGCCGGGGCTCACCCGCCTGACCGAGGTCGATGAGGGCCGCGAATTTCTGCGCTGGCTCCTCGACCGCACCGATGCGCTGGAAGATTTTCTGGAGGCATTGCCGGCCGAGCACGATGCCGGCCGGGCCCTGGACCTCTGGCGGACGTTGTGGGCACGCGACCCGGACGGTCGCGACCGGTTCCACCGTCTGTCCATCGCGGTGGCCTTGGTCTATACCCGGCCACGATCTGTTCTGCCTGAGCTGGGCGGAGGGGCCATCGACCCGGCGGCCCGCTATCGCTGGTATCGGGAGGCCGCCGACGCCCGGGCCCTCCGCTACGATCCCCGGCAGCTCACGGTGCCCGATCTGGTGTGGGTGGTGGACGCCCCTGTCCCGGAGTCCGAGCTGGACTGGGCGCTCCGGAATGTCCGCACCAACCCGTCGGCCTGGCATCTGGTGGGCGGGCAGGTGCCGTTCGACGAGCGGGGGAGCCGGGGTCAGGCCACCCGCGCCCCCGACGCCACCCTGGCCAGCCTGCGCCGGTTCGGCGGAAGCCGGGCGGATCAGGCCCGGTTCGCGGTGACCGCGGCCAAGGCCAATGGGATCCCGGCCATGCTGATCCGCGGGACCGGGGCGGACGGCCCCCGGGCCTGGTACGGCTATAGGGCCACCGCCGCGTCCTGGAACTTCCGCGGCGGGCAGTATCAGGACGACCGCTACCCGGCCGGAACCGCCACCGACCCCCAATCCGGAGGCGACCTCCGCGAATCCGACCTCGCTCGGCTCGATGACCCGCAGCGCCGCGGCGAGGGCTGGCGCACCGCCACCCGCTGGACCTGGCTGGCCCGGCGACTGCGGGATCTGGACCGACCCGACCACGCCATGGCCGCCCTGTCCGCCGCACGGGCCGCCGCCGACCGGCATCCGGAGGTCTGGGATCTGCGCATGGCCTGGCTCGAGGCCGACGGCGCGGACACCGAGGCATGGGCGGATCTGCTGGGGTCGCTGCGGGCCGCGTTTCGGCGCCATCCGGACATGGTGGCCCGGGCCGAGACCCGGCGAACCGCCGCCCTGGGCCGGGCGGACGGACAGGAGGTCCGCGACGACCTGGTGGCGATCCGGCGGCAGGCCACCCGCGGGGACGAGCCGCCGGTACAGCCCGCGCTCGACCAGCTTGCCCGCGAGGTGGAGCGGCGGAGGGCGGAGGGCGACACGGCCGGCATCCGGCGCCTCTACCAGGACCACCTCCGGACCCTGGGCGGCCAGGTGCCCGCCTTCCGCGCCCTGGCCACCGACTACTACGCCTTCGCCCGCCGGGAAGGGTTCGCGCCCGAGGCGGCCCGGGAGATCGACCGCACCTTCGCCCGCAACTACCCGCGCAGTGGAAGCGAGCCCCAGGCCGTGCGGGCCCGGCTCGACCTTCTCCGGATGATCGCCGGCTTCTACCGCGACGCGGGCGAGACCGCCCGGGCCGAGACCATGGAGCGGCAGATTGAGCGGATGGAAGGCCGCTTCTGATCCGATGTCTGGTCCCGCGTAGCCGCCGGCACCAGCCGGTGGACCCTTGGCCATGCCCCATCCCCCCCTTGGGCCCGAAGGTTGCGGATGTGGCCCCGAACCCGCGCCTGGATTCAAGGGGCGATCCTCCTGCGGGGGGCCCGCCACCCACAAAAGGCGCAAGTCGATGCGGCCGGGCATATCCGAGAACGCGCTCGCCTGCAGGGGGCGCAGTAATTCTTGCGTGGGCCACATAATCTTCTGTATGAACTATATGCATAAATTGTCCAATAAGTGGGTCAGACCCCGACTTTTTTTCTTTTTTCAACATTATTTCATCGTATAAACGGGGTCAGACCCTATCGGAGATCAAGATGCCCAGACCACCTCGGGTTTCTGTGCCTTATGTCCCCTACCATGTCCTTAACCGGGGCAACGGGCGGATGACTCTGTTTGAGGAACCTGCGGATTATGAGGCGTTTGAGCGGGTGTTCGAGTTGGCCCTGCACAGGTTCGATGGCATCTGCCTGCTGGCCTACTGCGTGATGCCCAATCATTGGCACCTGGTTCTCTACCCGACCGAAGCCGGATTGCTCTCTACGTTCATGGCATGGCTGTCTCAGACACATGCCCAGCGGTGGCTGGTGCATCGCGGTAAGGTCGGCACGGGACATGTGTACCAAGACCGGTTCCGGTCCTTCCCCGTCCAGCCGGGACGGCACTTCGCCACCGTGGCGCGGTACGTCGAGCGGAACCCGTTGCGGGCCGGTCTTGTCGAGCGGGCGGAGGCCTGGAGGTGGTCGAGTCTGTGGCGAACCGAGTACGGAAGCCCCGAGCAGCGGGGGATCCTCACGCCATGGACGATCGCCGGATGGGAGCGCCCTCCCGACTGGCTCAAGCAGGTCCAGGCTCCGCAAACGGAGGCGGAATACGCGGCCGTTCAGACGTGCAGGGAGCGCGGGCGGCCCCTTGGCGATCCGGTCTGGCGGGACCACCTTGTCCGGCAGCACGGCCTGGAGCCCGTCATGCGGCCGGCCAGGCGGCCTCGCATCCTGGAGCGAGGCCCCGTTCGCGACTGAACCCGGTCCGGTCGGCCGAGCATCAGGGAACGCCGGCGGCCTCCACCGCCTCCCAGGTCCGGTACACGGCCTCGGCGTTGGTCAGGGGGATGCCGGCGGAGATCTCGAACTGGGCGATGATCCCCCCCTTGGGCCGGTACAGGGCGTCGGCCACCCGGCGCACCGCCGCCTCCACCTCCTCCACGGTGCCGAAGGGCAGCACGTGCTGGCGGTCGATCTCGCCCCAGAACGCGATCCGTCCCCCGAACCGCCGCCCGATCTCCCCGATGTCCATGCAGAAGAGCTGGCTGTTGATGGCGTCCACCCCGATCTCGATCAGATCCTCGTAGATGTCAAAGATGCACCCGTCGGAGTGCATGAAGAACGTCTTGCCCGCGTCGTGGGCGATGCGGACGTACTCGGCGTAGCGGGGCTTGAACAGCCGCCGCCACTGGGCGGGGGAGATGAGCAGCGACTGCTGGCTGCCCCAGTCGTCCATCAGGACCAGGGCGTCGACCTCGGTCTTCGCCCACACCTCGTACTGATCGCGGTAGAAACCGTGCACGCGGTTCAGGAGGTCCAGGAACTCCGACGGCTCGTCGGCGAGGTCGTACATCACGTTTTCGCTGCCCCGCAGGAACTGGATCCGCTCGAACAGACGCCCCCACCCGCTGGCGAACACAAACCGGTCCGTGGCTCGGCAGAAGGCGTTCACCGTCTCGCGGTCCACCTGGAGGAACTCGGTCGGCGGGCGGAGGTGGTCCAGTTTCGACCAATCGGCGAGAATGGGGTCGCGGACCTCCCCCATCACCCCGGCCTGGATGTTGCGGAACACGCAGCCCCATTCGTCGGTGTATTCCCCCTCCGCCGTAGGGTCGCCAGAGGCCCGGAGCGGCGGCGGCCGCCCCACCGAAGCCTGGGCGATGTCCCCCGGCCAGCGCTTCCGGAACGCGGCGATGGCCTCCTTCCCCAGCTCGATCTCCGCCCGGGGAAGCACCCAGAGATCCCGGGGGATCCGGTCGGGGGAGGAGAACTCGAGGCAGCGGAGAACGCGTTCGCGGGATGTCATGTCTTGCTCCTATCCGGCTCGGGCCAGAAACCATGCGGTGAAACCGCGAATGAACGCGAATGAACGCGAATAGGACAAGGCGAAACCACGCCGGGGGAGCGTCCGGGGATGCGGAGGGGTCCGGGGGAAGCGGAAGGAACCCGCTTCCACATGGCACCTTCGCGGCCGCATCGCGTCCGGCGCCGATTCCGTCTGGCCGGTCGGGTCCTCGGCGGCCCGAGGGGTCGCGTTCCCTTAGCCCAGTCCAACGGGCTGGGTCCGCAAGGCGGGAAACGCATCCGGCCTGTAGGGCCGGGTTAGGCCAGGGCGTCCGGCCCGAACGGGCGCTTCCGAAAGGTCTAACGCGGCCCTTCAGGCCGCATTCGAGGGGATGGACGGGCTCCCCAGGGCGATGCCCTCGTTGTTCTACACATCTTCGGCCCCTGGGCCGAATGCGTTCCAGCACTGGGCGAAGTCGCAG
>PXDE01000575.1 GCA_003566475.1 PVC group bacterium
CCAGGCGTCGAGCCGTCCGACGCCCACCGCTCCCGAAACGGGGGCCGGTTCCGCCAGCCAGGTCCGGTACAGGTCAATGGTCACTTCCCGCACCGCGCGGCCCTCCATGGCCGACTTCGCCTTCACCCGCCGATAGATCTCGTCCGGGATGTCGATGGTTGCTTTCATGGAACCCAGCTTACATGCTAACCGGCAGAAAACCAGCCCAGAGCGGGAGTGCGACTCCCGCACTCCATGTGGCGTGCTCGCCAGGGTGGGTCCACGCTCCGAGGTGGACCTTCCGGGCCCTGCGGATGGGGCCACGTCGGAGCGTGGCCCTACGGGGCGGAGGCGAGGCGGCGGCCGACCTCGCGCAGGGTGGCCGCGTCCTCCTCGGGGATCGAGCCGTCGCCCTTGGGTCCGGTGTTCATCAGCAGGTTGGCGGGGATCTTCGCGGCCGCATCGAGCTGCTCCATGACCCAGTCCGGCCCGTGATGCCGTCCGTCGTCTTCCTTGCGGTAGCCCCAGCCCCGGGGGAGGAGGGTGGTGCAGATCTCGCGGGGGCGGCTGTCGTCGGGCACCGTCCCCTGGGTGATCCTGTGCTCCGGCGCGTAGAAGTCCTCGGTAAAGGTGAGCCCCTGCTTGTAGGACACCAGGATGTGGGGCGAGGCGGCGTGGATGCGGTCGTACAGCTCCTGGGCCCGGCTGATCCGCGCCCCGTCGTCCATCTTCAGAAAGGTGCCGATGCCGTCGAGCCAGATCCCGGCCACGGCCGGATAGCCGCAGAGTTCGAGCACCTGGGCCTCCACGAGGTCGAGGTAGCGGTTGATGTCGTAGGCCACGCCCCGGTGGAAATGGTCACGGTCCTCCGGACAGTCCGGGCGGCAGGACGGCTCGCCGTTGTCGGGGCTGTCCGGATGCCACCAGTCGCGGCCGTGGGAGTAGTAGAGAAAGCAGCCCAGCCCATAGCGGTCGCAGGCCTCGGCCAGCTCCCGGACGAGATCCCGGCGGGCCGGGGCGTGCATCGAGGAGAAGTCGGTGGTGGCGGTGTCCCAGAGGCAGAACCCGTCGTGGTGGCAGGTGGTGAGGTTGACGTAGCGCATGCCCGCGTCGAGGGCCAGGCGGCAGATGGCGTCGGCGTCGAACCGCTCGGCGGTGAAGTCCCCGGCCAGGGCCGCGTACTCCCGGAACGGAATGGGCCAGGCCATGCGGATCCATTCGGCCCCCTTGTCGAACTGGGGCCGTCCGCGCCACGCCCCGCCGAGCAGGGAGTACAGGCCGTAGTGCAGGAACAGCCCGAACCGGGCCTCGCGGAACCAGGCGAGGGCGGCCTCGCGGGGATTGCGGTCGAACAGGCGGGCGTGGTCGGCGAGGAAACGGGGGGGTGCATTCATCTGGCGCATGGTGCCCCGGCCCGCGGAGGCTGTCCATCGCCTCTTTCGTGCCGTTCGCGCGCCTTGCCGAAGCCTGGCGGAGGCAGGTGGTTGCCCTACTCCCGGTCCCGCACCCCCAGGCGGATGCTGTCGGAGTTCCCTTTGAGCTCGGGGGCGTACATGGCTTCGATGCGGGCGGGGAGGGCCCCGAAGGTGCCCGGGGTCTCGGCCCGCAGACGGTAGCTCACGCTCTGCCGCCCCCGGGCCAGGCGGCGGATGAAGAACGCCACCCGCTCGTCGCGGAACTCGCGGTAGGCCCGGAACCCGCTCCGGGGGTAGCCGCTCTGCACGTCCACCGGCTCGAACCCCGCCGCCTTGTAGTCCTCGAGGACGATGTACTCGTAGTCGTTGAGGCTCTCGAACACGAGCTCGACCTCGATGAGCTGGCCGCTCTCCACCACGTCGCCCGCCTGGAGCGGGATCCGCTCGTAGCGCTCGACCTTCTGGTCCCCCACCTGGCCATGCGCCCCCGCCGTCTTCACCTCGGCCTCGACCCGCTCCAGCCGATAGACCTGCCGGTCCACCTTCACCTCCAGCCCGGCCTGGCCGATCTCGTCCTCGAGGGTGAACGTGGTGAGGTAGGCGTTGAAGTACAGCGGCCCCTCCCCGGTCTTGCGCAGGGTGATCGTGTGCTCGCCGGTCTCCACCGCGTCGCCTTCGAGCACGAAGCGGTCCCGGAACCCGAACAGATTGTCGGGGGTGATCCGCACCGTCTGCTCGACCCGGCCGTTGACCAGGATCTCGACCTCGAGGTCGGGCTTCATCTCGCCGGTGGCCTTCAGGTATTCGGCGAAGGCCTCGACGATCATGGCGGTGTCGCGGGTGGAGTTCCAGTAGGTGGCGTGCTTGCGGTTGTTGAGGAGATACTTGACCATCTCCGAGGCCACCGGGTTCTCGGGGTCGGTGCGGACGAGCAGCCGCAGGTAGGCGGCGTGGGCCTCGTATTCGCTTCCGTACCACCACCACCAGTAGCCCTGGTTGCCCAGGTTGAGGTAGGCGGTCTGGTTCTCCTCCACCCGCACCACGTACTGGCTGAGGTTGCGGATCACCATGTCGCGCATCTCGGCGTCGCCGCGCGCGTCCAGCCCCAGCCCGAACAGGGCCTGGACATAGACGGGGAGCTGCAGCCGGTCGCGGTACAGGAAGTCGCGCATCTCGGCCGAGGACCGCCGGGCGTCGGACAGCACCATGAACACGAAGGCGTCGGTGGCGTGGGTCCGCGTCTCCCGGTCCTTGCGCCGCAGCTCGCGCAGCCGCTCCGCCTCGTACCGGGCCAGCCAGGCCAGGCCCCGGTTCTTCATGTCGGCGACCACCGCCACCCCGGCCGCCTCGGCCGTATGCAGGCCGTGGACGACCAGCGCGGTGAGGTGCGGCGAGCTGCGCTCGCCCCGGCCGCTGAACCATCCCCACCCGCCGTCGGCGAGCTGCATCCGGGCCAGGGCCTTGAGCCCGTCGCGGACCATGTCGGCCACCACGTCCTCGTCGAACACCGGGTTGCGCTTGTAGCGCCGCCACTGGGCCGCCCGCTCTTCCGGGTCGCCCAGCTCCTGGGCGTTGAGGTTGGCCCGCGTCTCGGCCACCGCCGCCAGGTCGATGCCCATGTCGCGCAGCACCTTCTGGGTAAGCACGGTGGGCAGCCAGCGGTTCAGGGTCTGGTCGGTGGTGCCGTAGGGGTAGTCCACCAGGTAGGGAAGCGCGTCCACCATGGCTCCGGCCAGGGTGGGCGAGTAGCGCACCTCGAGGCGCGACTCGTCGACCCGCCGCTCCTCCGGCACCCGGACGCGCACCGTGGCCTCGCGGTCGGCGGGCCGCAGGGCCCCGCTCCACGCCTCCTGCTTGAGCATCCCGTGGATGTACACCGGGAAGCTCATCTCCATGGCGTCGGACTCCTCCGGGGCCAGGGCCTTCATGCGGATGGTGGCCTCACCCTCGCCGGTCGCCCGCACCCGCCAGTCCACCCGGGCCTCGCCGCCCGCCGCCACCTCGAGGTTCCGGACGCCCTCGTCCAGCGGCTCCAGCACGCCGCCCTCGAGTTCGAGGATGGCCCGCACCGGCTGGTCGGCCTCGAGGTAGTTGTGGATGTTGGCCGAGAGCACCGCCTCGTCCTTCTCCACGAAGAAGCGCGGGGCCTGGAGTCGGAGGATCAGGTTCTTGGAGGTCACCACCTCGGCCCGGCCCTCCCCCACCCGGGTGCCGTGGCCCATGGCCCAGGACCGGATGACCCAGGTGGTGAGGTTCTCGGGCATGGGCAGCTCGATCTCGGCCTCGCCGTTCTCGTCGGTGGTCACCGCCCCCGTCCAGTGCGCGGTGTCCGCGAACCGGGTGCGCACATGGGCCTCGGCGAACACCGGCTCGGCGGCGGCATCCCGCGCCACCTCCGCGTCCAGGGCCGCGGCATCGGCCACGGCCTCCATCATGGGCCTCCCAGGCGCGGCGGCGGGGGCGGCAACGGCCGCGCGCTGCAGCATCCGCTCTCCACGACCCCTGCCTTCCGCGATCAACCCCACCTCCTGCTCGTCCGCCACCAGCCCCCCGAACACGCCCAGCACGCCCATGGACAGATGGCCCGGGCGGGTCAGGTTCCAGCCGACCCGCGCCAGCGTGTGCTCGGTCTGCGGATGATGCCGCCGCCGCCACTTCCAGAAGTATTCGCGGATGTCGGGCACGTTGGAGCCGCCCGAGATGTACTCCACCGCCTTGTCGTAGATGGTCACCACGGCCGTCCCCTGGAACGGCTGGCCCTCGGCGTCGGTCAGGGCGATCCGCACCGTGGCCCCCTCGCCGGGCCGGTAGCGCTCCTGGTCGGGCCGCACCTCGAGGCCCAGGATCCGGCGCTCCGGCGGCACCACCAGCTCGCGCGTCGCCGTGTGCACCCGGGCGTCGGCCACCGTCACCGCCTCCACGAACAGGTTCGGCATGTCGCGCTGGACCACGGGCAGGTCCACCACCGCGCTCCGCCCCTCCATGCGGATCACCCGCGGGGGCAGATAGATCCCGTTGGCCGGCCGCAGGAACAGCATCACCGTGGCGTCCTCGCGGTCCACGTTCACCAGCAGCCGCGCCGTGTCGCCCGGCGCGTACTCGGCCTGGTCGGGCACGATCTCGATCTGGCTGAACCGGTAGTCGCGGCCGTCGAACCCCTCGCCGCGCACGATGAACACATAGGCCCCCTCGATCTCCCGGCCCTCGGCGTCGCGGATGGTGCAGGCGAGGCGGTACTGGCCGCCCGCCGAGGCCGCGATCTGGAGGCTGGCCTGGCCGTCGGGCCCCAGCTCCACCGGCCACCGGCGCACCTCGCGCTCCTGGGGCTTCCGGTCCTCGTCGTAGGTCACCCGGTACAGCACCGCCTCGCCCTCGCCCCCGGCCACCGGCTGACGGTCCGGGGTGCGGGCCGAGAACCCGGCCCGGATGGTGTCGCCCACCCGGTAGTAGCCCCGGTTCACCCAGGTGTAGACCTGGAACGGGCGGCGGGCGGCGATGACCTGGCCCGTCCCCACGATGGTCCGGCGCGAGGCGTCGGTGACCTCGGCGGTCACCGTGTAGCGGTGGTCGAGATCGCCGTGAAGAGCCTTGGCCAGGGAGGTGTCGATGGGGATCACCAGCCTCCCGTCCTCGCCGATGGCGGCCTCGCCCTCGGCCACCAGCTCGGGCGGGGTGCGGCGCTCGGGCAGCCACCACGGCCAGGGCGCCCAGCAGCCCCAGCGGCCCCAGCCCGGATACCAGTCGTAGTCGTAGGCGAACCACCAGTAGCCGGGGCCATAGAACCAGTCCCAGGGCCGCGGCGCGAACCACCGGGTCTCGTGGGGCACCCGCTCCACCTTGTAGGCCACGCGGGCGTTCGTCACCGGGGCTCCGAAGTAGTAGCGGGCCTCGACCGTGGCCTCGAGCCGGTCGCCCAGAGCCACCGGCTTGTCCGGGGCCTGCACCGACACCTCGAACTCGGGCGTGCGGTACTCCTCGACCCGGAACGTGCCCCGCCCTTGGATCCGCCCGGCTGGAGTGCTGAGCCGGTACCCCCCCAGCGGCGCGTCCTCGGGAAGCTCGAACTCGGTCTCGACCCCGCCCCAGGCGTCGGCCCGGAGGTTGCGGACCCACACCCGTTGGCCCCGGGCGTCGTAGAGCTGGATCTGGAGAGACTGTCCCGCGAACCGCGACTCGTCGCCCTTGTCGTACTGGGCCTGGCGGACCCAGGCCTTGATGTGCACGGTGTGGCCGGGCCGATAGACCGGTCGGTCGGTGATGAAATAGCCCCGGGTGGCATTGTACTCGGCGTCGTGCCAGCGCCGGCTCCAGATGCCGGTGAAGCCCAGATAGGCAAACCGCCCCTCCGGGGTGGTGGCGGTGATCAGCCACTGGTAGGACGGGTCGAAGTCCGCGTCGCCACCCATGAACTGCCCGTCGGCGTCGGCGCGGGC
>PXDE01000080.1 GCA_003566475.1 PVC group bacterium
CAGCGGATGGCCGCCGCGCCGCCATTCCAGGTAGCCGACGAGCATGAGGGCGACCGACAGCACCCCCGCTGGAATGGCTGAGCAGGGTGCCGTGGTAGAATAGAACGAACGGGGAGAGAGCGAGGGCGAGGGCGGCCGCCAGCCCGCTTCGGGGACCGCCGAGGAGGGATCCCGCCCGGCCCACCGCCAGCACGCTCAGGGCCAGGGCCAGAGCCGGCATGAGGTGCGGGTCGCCCAGCCACACCCCGGGGGCCAGCCACAGCGGATGCCCGAACGGATAGCGGGACAGCCAGCGCCCGTCGGGGGTGCGGATGGTGAGCGGGAAATCGAAGGCGTAGGTGAAGGGCGGCACCGCCCGGGCGATCCGGCCCTCGAGGAAGTTGGCGGCCTGAAACAGGTAGCTGTTCTCGTCCGCATTGAGGGTGGCCCGCTGGAACACCTTCACGGCGGCCAGGTAGGCCCCGCTCGCCGCCAGCCCGGCCACCGTCAACACCGCCAGGCGCGACGCCAGCCTCGGGGCGGGCCAACCGGAGCCGCCGACGGAGGCCGCCCCAGGGTCCACCGTTCCCCCCATGACCTGTCCCTTTGTGCCGGATTCCATCCTGCGCCCTTGCTGGAACACGCCGTAGTCCTGCCACGCCGACGGAAATCTAGCGGATTCAGCATGGGCGGGCAAGGGGCCCAAGCATCCATGGTTCACACGGAAACCACATGCGCTGCCCCCCTTCGCACCCCGGCCAGCAAACCAGATGTCCGATCGGGCATCTGGATTGACGGAGGGCGGGGGCAAGGCAGCGGCTGGGTGGGAGCGTTTCCGGCGTCAGTTCCCGGCGAGCAGCATCGCCAGCAGGGCCCAGAGACTCACGATCAGGAGCAGCACGCCCACCCGACCCGGTCCCAGCGGACGGTGGGTCACCAGGAATCCCTCCTCCTGGTCCCATCGCGTGATGCCGTTGCGGGTCAGGTCCAGGTAGGATCTGGAAAGGGTACACAGATTGAGGAGCGGGATGTTGAGGGCGAGGCCCCGGACGAAGACGTCCGCCGTGCGCCGGATGGCCTGCCGGTAGGTGGGGCGGGCCCCGTCCTCCCGACGGACGCGCACGTTCAGAAGCGCCTTGCCAGGCGTGGTGCCCCACCTCGCCAGCAAGGCCGGCTCCACGAACACGTACATCAGCGAGCTGACCCATGCGGGCAGGGCCAGCCACAGCACGAGGAACTCCCGAGGCGCCCGAACCATCAGGGCCGCCGTCATGAGGGTCTCGAATAGCAGGATGAACAGGCCCAGATCGATCATCCGCGCCCAATAGCGGACCCAGGGCCGGATCTGGTTGCCGGCCGGGATGAAGTCCGGGACCGTTCCCGCCCATCCGGCGGCCTCTCCCGGCTCGTCCGCGAACGCCGGGGCCAGGGCTTCAACCGAATCGGCGGGAGTCCACTCGGCCAGGCCTTCGGACCAGACGGGCGTGCCGGGGGCCAGCAGGCGGGCCCGGAAAAGGGCGACCAGATCCGGTTCGGTGAGCGGGCCGCGATTTCCCTGGGCGTCTCGGAAGAACCAGTACCGCACGGCCGCCCCCGGCGGGCGCCTAGAAGTGGAGCGCCCGGCCCCCCACGGCGAGGGCGGCCTCGTGGACGGTCTCGGAGAGGGTCGGGTGGGCGTGGACGATGCGGGCGAGATCCTCGGCGCTGGCCCTGAACTCCATAGCCACCACCGCCTCGGCGATCATCTCCGACGCCGACACCGCGAAGATGTGCACGCCCAGCAGCTCGTCGGTCTCGGCATGGGCGAGCACCTTGACCAGACCCTGGTCCTGGTGCGCGGCCCGGGCCCGGCCGTTGGCCCGCACCGGAAACGACCCGGTCTTGTAGGGGATCTTGGCCGCCTTGAGCTGGCGCTCGGTCTTGCCCACCCAGGCGATCTCGGGATGGGTGTAGATGACCCAGGGGATGGTGTCGTAGTTCACATGGCCGGCCTGGCCCGCGATCCGCTCGGCCACCATGATCCCCTCCTCCTCGCCCTTGTGGGCTAGCATGGGCCCCCGCACCACGTCGCCGACCGCGTAGACGCCGGGCAGGTTGGTCTCGCAGTGGTCGTTGACATGGACATAGCCGCTCTCGTCGAGCAGGAGGTCGACGCCGTCCTCGGCCAGACCGTCGGTCTGGGGCCGCCGCCCCACCGCCACGCACAGCTTGTCGCAGACATGCTGGTGCCGGCCCTTCCCGTCCTCGTAGTCGACCTCGACCCGGTCCTTCTTCACCTGAGCCGAGAGGACGCGGGCCCCCAGCCGGATGTCCAGGCCCTGCTCCCGGAACTCCTTGATGGCCAGCCCCGCCACCTGCTCGTCCACCGAGGGCAGGAACTGCTCCATGGCCTCCAGCAGCATCACCTTCGAGCCGAAGCGGTTCCAGACCGAGCCCAGCTCGAGGCCGATCACCCCGGCTCCGATCACGGTGAAAGTTCCGGGAACCTCCTGGAACTCCAGCGCCCCCGAGGAGTCCACGATGCGCTCTCCGTCCAGGTCCACGCCCTTGATGGTCCGGGGCACCGATCCGGTGGCCAGGATCACGTGCGCGGCCTCGACCTCCTCATCCTGGTCGCCCCCGCTCACCCGCACCCGCTTTCCGGGCAGCAGCGTGCCCCGGCCCTGGAGCCAGGTCACCCCCTTCTTGCGGAACAGGCCGGCGATGCCGCCGGTGAGTCCCTGGACCACCGCGTCCTTGCGGGCGATCACAGCGGGGATGTCGAGCCGGATATCCCCCACTTCAATGCCATGGTTCTCGTGGGCGGCGAGCCGATGGTAGTGCTCGGAGGCGTCGAGCAGGGCCTTGGAGGGGATGCAGCCCACATTGAGGCAGGTTCCGCCGAGGGCGGGCTTGCCGTCCTTGCCCACCCATTCCTCGGCGCAGGCCGTCTTCAGCCCGAGCTGGGCGCAGCGAATCGCCGCCACGTACCCGGCCGGGCCGGCTCCGATCACCACCACGTCAAAACTCTTCATGACCCCGACCCTCTCCTGCGGTTGGTTTCCGACTGGCCGGCGTACCCTACCCCGCCGCCCGCCGTCCGTCATCCGCAAACCGGCGGCCCGCGCCGGGGCCGTGCCGGCGAACCATGAACCTGGATCCGGCCGTGGCCACAGAGCAGACCTGCTGCGACCCCTCCGGGGTCGGTCCCATCCTGGGGCACGGGATCCGGGGGTGTCGCTCCGCTTACCCCCGGATAATGGCTGGCACCCCTGCGGGGTGGCTGATACTCATGCGACCCTGGAGACTCCCACTTGGAGGTGGGAGCTACGGTGGCGTCCAGCTCCGACCGGGCGTCCATTCGGCCCGGCCCGCGTTTTCCGCGAAGCGGAAGCACGCGGCGGTTCCCTTCCTCCTCACCCCCTCTGCGAACCTCCGCAACCTCTGTGACCTCTGTGGTTCGTCTGGTTTCCGCCGGTGGCCACACCGGGTCCATTCGTGGTCCGTTTCCGGCGCCGCAATCTCCCACGTCCCCCGCCCGGAGCCGCTCTTCCTCGAAGACTCGGGCGAGCGGCCACCACATGGGGGAGGTCCGGGCGTCGTCCGGACGTGGCGGGCAGCCTTGACCGTCCTGCCCCCCCTCTTGTGACTCCTGTGCCTCCTGTGGCCATCCTCCCCTCCATCCCTTTGCGCTCTTTGCGTTCTTTGTGGCAGATCCTCCTCCCCATTCGCGTCCATTAGCGTCCATTCGCGGTTCCCCCTCTTCTCTTCCCCTGCGAACCTCCGTACCCTCCGCGACCTCTGTGATTCGCTTGGTTGCGGCCGGTGGCCGCGCTGGGTTTATTCGCGGTTCCCCTTCGTGGGTCCGGCTCAATCCAGGACGTCGGCCAGGGCCTCGCGGAAGGCATCGGGGGTTTCGGCCGCGAGCAGAGCGGCCCGGGCCTCGGCGGGCGCCACGGCCCGGGATAGCTGGGCCAGGGTCTGGACATGGATGTCGTTGGCCCCTTCCGGCGACAGGAGCAGAAACACCAGGTGCACCGGCTTGCCGTCGGGGGCGTCCCATTCCAGACCGGCCTTCGACCGCCCCACCGCCAGGAGGGTGTGGCGCAGCCCGTCCAGGTGGACGTGCGGCACCGCCACCCCGTCGCCCAGCGCCGTCCCGTATTTCGCCTCGCGGTCGAGCACGTTTCGTTCGATCTCCCCAAGTTCGATCCCGTCCGCCTCCTCGGCCGCCAGGGCGCAGAGCCGGGAGATCGCCTCCTCGGGGGTGGTGGCGGCCAGGTCGGCCTCGGCGCCCTCCGGCACCAGCAGGTCGGCCAGGGTGATCCGGCGGCGGCGGGCCAGGGCCAGCTTCATCCAGGGGCCCATGATCACCGCCGAGGCCACCGCCCCGAACAGGATGGCCACGAACACCTGCTCGGTCACCAGATTCTGCTCCAGGGCCAGCACCCCCACCACGATCTGCATCACCCCGCCCGGGGTGTGGGCGATGGCGATGAGGTCCCGGTTGACCTGGGGGGCGCGGGTCATCCGCACCCCCGCCCAGGCCCCGAAGTAGCGGGCGGCCACCCCCAGCACCGTCACCAGGATGACCAGGCCCCAGTGGAAATGGCCGAGCACGTCGATCTTGAGCCCCACGTTGACGAAGAAGATGGGCACGAACACGGCATGCACCATCTGGGTGATGATGCGCCGGGTGTCCTGGGCCAGGGTCCGGGCCTCGCCCACCACCACCCCGGCCAGGAAGAACCCGAACAGGGCGTGCACCCCCAGCCACTGGGTCACCCCGCCGAACAACAGGCCCACCACCACGGCGAAGGTCAGCGAGGCGCCGGGCTCGGGCACGCCGTAGCGCTGGAGGGCGTCGAGGCCGCGGCTGGACAGGCGGCGGCCGACGGCCAGCACCAGGGCCGAGAAGCCCACCACCCCGAAGAACACCAGGGCGATCCCGGCCAGGTCCGGCGTGGCCTGCAGGAACAGGCCCAGCACGATGCTGAACACCACCCAGCCGATGATGTCGTTGATGGCCAGGGCCGACATCACCAGGAAGCCCATGTTCGTCTTGAGCAGCTTCAGATCCTGCATCACCCGGGCCGTCTCCGGCATGGCGCTGATGGTCATGATGGTGGCCATGAACACCGCGAACAGGAACCGGCGGTCGGGATCGACCAGGAAGTGGTCGGACAGGAGCAGGAACGGGACCAGGGAGATGAGCATGGGCAGGATGATGTCGGCCAGGGAGATGACGAGGGCCCGCTTGCCCTGCCGCCAGGCCACGGAGAAGTCGATCTCGAGCCCGGTGTCGAGCAGCAGGAACAGCACGCCCATCCAGGCCACGGTCTCCAGCATGTTCACCTGCACGGCGTCGGGAGGGAACAGCAGTTCCGACACTCCGGGCAGGTAGCGCCCCAGAATGGTCGGCCCCAGCGCGATCCCCACCGCCAGCTCGGCCATGAGGGCGGGCTGCCCGAACTTCCGGCACACCTCGCCCAGCCCCCGGGCCAGGGCCAGGATGACCAGTAGCTGGATCAGAAACAGAAAAAGGTGGTGTTCTTCGATCAGTTCCATGGCGGTCTGGCGGACATTCTAGCCGCTGGCGGCGCGGGCTGCAAGGCCGGGGCGAGCGGGACAGCGCCGAAGAGTCAGGGTTCAGGGTTCAGGGTTCAGTGGTCAGTCCCCGCCGCTGGACCGCTGGGTTCAGCCGGATGAAGGGTGAGACGGCGAGCGCGATGCGGGATCCGGGATACACGATACGGGATGCGGGATGTCTGTCCTTGGTCCGTGGTCCGTGGTCCTTCGTCCACTGACCTTAGTCGCCTACCTTAGTCCCTCCCTCCCTCCTTAGTCCC
>PXDE01000541.1 GCA_003566475.1 PVC group bacterium
CCGCCATGGCCCAGTTGGAGAGGGCCACGGGCCGATCCCTGGCCCTGTCGACGCCCGCCCACGCCGCGTCCGGAGACCACCCATGAGAACGCGAAGACAGATCTTCATCCCCTTCCTCATCGCCCTCATCCTGCTGGGAGGGGTGGCGATCCGGATGCATCGCGCCCGCCGTCCGGGCCCGGCCCCGCGCCCCCCTTCCGGATCGCCCTCCCGACCGCCGGCCGTGGAGGTGAGGCCCGCCGTCCGCGGCGACATCGCGCACACGCTCCATCTGGTCGGGGAGGTCGTGGCCACCGACTCGGTCGTCATCTCCGCCACCAAGGAGGGCGTCATCGTCTCCGCGCCGTGGCGGGAGGGGGATGCCGTGACCCGGGGCGACATCCTGATCGAGGTCGGACGTGAGGTGCTTCGGGCCGAGGTGCAGGCGGCCGAAGCGGCGCTCGACGTGGCGCGCGCCCGCCTGAGGGACGTGGAGGCGGGAACCCGCATCGAGGAGATCGAGCGGGCCGAGGCCGCGGTCCGGCGCTGGGAGGCGACCCGCGAGGACGCCGCGGGAACCCTCCGGCGTCAGGAGGAGCTTCTGGCCGAGGATTTCACATCGCGTCAGGCCGCCGACCAGGCCCGGGAGCGGCTGGCCGTGGCCGATGCGGAACTCGCCTCGACCCGCGCGAACCTGCGGATGCTGCGCGCGGGCCCCACCCCCACCGCCCTCGCGGTTCAGGCCTCGGCGGTGCAGGAGGCGGAGGCCCGGCTGGCCCTGGCCAGCGCCCACCTGGCCGAATCGGTGGTGGCGGCCCCCTTCGATGGAATCATCTCGCGCGCGCATGTGCGGGCCGGGGATCTTTCCGTTCCACGCGGCCCGCTTCTCGAGATGTATGCGCCCGACTCGCTCGCCCTCCGGTTCGCGGTCCCCGAGGCCCAGGCGGCCTCGGTCCGGCCCGGGCTCCCGGTGGAGGCCAGCCTCGACGCCTGGCCTGGCCGCACCGTTGCCGCCGAGGTGACGCGCGTCCATCCGAAGCTCGACCCTTCCATGCGGACGCGCGCCGTGGAGGCGGCGCTGGCCGACCCGCACGGGCTGGCCCCGCATATGTTCGCCCGCGTGAACCTCGCCCTGCGTCAGGAACGGGAGGCGGTGCTGGTCCCGGCCGACGCTCTGCGCACCGGACCGTCCGGCGCGCGCCATGTGTTCGTCGTCGAGGATGGCGTGGCCGTGTCGCGCGAGGTGGAGATCGGTATCGAAACCCGGGATGCGGTCCAGGTTCTCCACGGAGTCGCCGCGGGAGACCTCCTCGTGGTCCGGGGCCAGGAGATCCTGGAGACCGGCATGTCGGTGCGCGTGACCGGGGACCGGCCGTGAGGCTTACGCACCTTGCCGTGCGCCGGCGGGTGGCCACGGGGGTCATCGCGCTGGCCCTGACCGTGGTGGGAGTCTACAGCCTTGCCCACCTGCCGGTGAACTTCCTTCCCGCCCTGACCTACCCCTTCGTGCGGATCGATGTGAGCTGGCCGGGCGCCACCCCGGAGGAGATCGTCACCGGCATCGCCGAGGTGATCGAGCGCCAGGTGGCCACGGTCGACGGCCTGGACTACCTGTCCTCCGAGTCGCGCGAGGGGCGGTACCTCCTGGAGGTGAACTTCCGCCACGGCGTGGATCCGGATGTGGCCTACCAGGACGTGCTGGCCTCGATGTCGCGGGCCACCCCCCGTCTGCCGTCCGACGCCGATCCTCCCATCATCTTCAAAGCCGACCCCTCCCAGCTCCCAGTGGTGCAGATGGCCATCCGCTCCCGCGAATGGGATCTGGTCGAGCTTCGCTCCTGGGCCGAGCGCTGGCTTCAGGATCAGGTCATCGCGGTGGACGGGGTGGGCGGAACCGAGGTGGTGGGCGGACTCCGGAGAGAGGTCCGGGTGCTCCTGGATCCGGAGGCCCTTCAGAAGCATGGCATCGGACTCTCAACCGTGCTCGCCCGGGTGGCCGGGGAGAACATCCAGCAGTTCGCCGGACGGGTGACCGTCGGCCCCCGCGAGCTGATTGCCCGAACCGACGGGGAATACGCCAGCGTCGAGGAACTGGCCGCCGTGGTCCTTCGGCGGGGAGAGAGCTCGCGGGTCATCCTGGCCGACGTGGCCCGGGTGGAGGATCTCCACGAGCCCGCCCGCATCATCACCCGGTACCACGGCGAGGACGGGGTCCGCCTCAACGTCAACAAGCAGGCCGACGCCAACACGGTGGAGGTGGTGCGGGCGGTCCGTCGGCGGATGGCGGATCTGGAGGCCACCCTCCCCGACCACGTCCGGATCGGGTACATGGAGGATCAGGCCCAGGTCGTGACCGCGGCCCTGGCCGGGGTCCGGGATGTGATCGTCCTGGCCGCCGTGCTGGTGGTCCTGGTCACCTACCTCTTCCTGGGCAGCCTGCGCCAGGTGCTGGTGCTGGGGGTGGCCCTTCCGGTGATTCTGATCGTCAACTTCGCGCTCATGCGCCTGCTCGGATTCTCGCTCAACATCTTCTCCCTGGGCGGCCTGGTGGTGGCGGTGGGCGTGGTCCTCGACAACTCCACCGTGGTCCTGGAGAACATCACCCGTCTCCGCGAGGAGGCCCCCCAGGCCCCGGTCCGGTCCACCGTGGTCGACGCCACCCGCCAGGTGGGACCCGCCGTGACCGCCGCCACCGTCGCCTACCTGGCCCTGTTCGCCCCCTTCCTGCTGGTTCCGGGACTGGCCAGCCTGCTCATGCGAGAGCTGATTCTGGTCATTTCGGGCGTGGTGGTCCTCAGCCTGATGGCGGCCGTCACCCTGACCCCCATGCTCGCCGCCGGGCTGGTCCGGCCCCGTCCCTCCGGCGCCCCCCCATCGCGGTTTCAGCGGACGTTCGCCTGGCTGACCCGCCGGTATGAACAGATCCTTGAGCGATGGCTGGGCAGAGGGCGGCGGTGGGCGGTGGCCGGCGCCTTCGCCCTGGTCACCGCGGGCGGGGCCTGGACGCTGCCCCGGCTGGGGTTCGAGTTCCTGCCCGGACTCGATGACGGGCGCCTGACCCTGCGCGTGCGGCTGCCCACCGGATCCTCGGTGGACCAGACCGACAGGGTGGTGCGGCAGGTGGAGGACAAACTGGCCGACGACCCGATGATCGAAAGCGTGTTCGCCCTCAGCGGGGGATGGACCCAGGGGCTGTTCACGCGGGAGCGGGCCAACGAGGGAGAGATCAGCGTCCAGCTCGTACCCCGCGGCCAGCGTCTGCTGAGCACCGCCGACTTCGTGCCCCGGGTCAGGACACGCCTGGCCGAGATCGAAGTCCCCGGCGGCGCGGTCCAGGTGCGCCAGGCCCGGACCCGGGGGATCCGGGCCGGGGCCGGGGGCGCGGCCGATGTCGCCGTGAACCTTCAGGGACCGCACCTGCCCACGCTGTTCAGCCTGGCCGAGGAGAGCGCCGCGATCATGCGCGCCCTCGACTACCTGGCCGACATCGATATCTCGATCGACATGGCCCGCCCCGAGTTCCAGGTCCGGGTCGACCGGGTCCGGGCCGCCGAACTGGGGCTGTCCGTGGCGGATATCGCCCGCTCCTTACGCACGCTGGTTGGCGGCAGCGTGGCCACCCGTTACCGGGAGGAGGCCGAATACTTCGATGTGCGCGTGATGGTGGAGGAGGCTGCACTGGCCTCCCGCCTGGATCTGGCCGGACTCTGGCTGGACCGACCCGGCGGCGGCCATGTGCGCCTCGATGAGGTGGCCGAGGTGCGCGAGGCCAGCGGTCCGGTCGAGATCATGCGCGAGAATCAGGTCAACCAGGTGCTGGTCTCGGCCGAGGCCACGGGGGTCAGCGTCGGGGAGGCCATGGCCCGGCTGGAGGCCGATCTCCGCGCCCTGGACTTCCCCGCAGGCTACCGGTTCGACTTCGGCGGGCAGGCCCGGCTCATGCTGGAGATGCGACGCACCATGGCTCTCATCGTCACCTTC
This sequence comes from PVC group bacterium, assembly GCA_003566475.1. Taxonomy (GTDB): domain Bacteria; phylum Verrucomicrobiota; class Kiritimatiellia; order SS1-B-03-39; family PXDE01; genus PXDE01. Next base: position 3,961 of record PXDE01000541.1, read on the forward strand.
GCGATCTTCTTCTCCTTCGTGGTTCTGGCCGTGCAATTCGACCGCCTCAAACTCCCCATGCTGATCCTGGCCGCCCTGCCCGCCTGCCTGGCTGGGATGGTGGTCGGCCTGCGGGCGGCCGGACTCGACATGGGCACAACGGTGATCATCGGCCTCCTCGTGGTGGTCGCGGCCACGGTGAACGACGGCGTGCTCCTCCTGAACCTGGCCGAGGAAATCCGCGAACGGGACGGCGGCTCGCCGGCGCGGGCGGTGATCCAGGCGGCCAGCCTCCGCCTCCGGCCCCGGCTCATGACCAGCGTCACCGTCATCGCCGGGCTGGTCCCGCTGGCCCTCAATCTCGGCGAGGGCGGGGATATGCTGCAGCCCATGGCCGTCGCCGCCATCGGCGGACTGACCCTGGAGATCCTCGTCGCCCTCTTTCTCATGCCCGCCCTCTATGTGCTGGCCACGCGATCCTGCCCATCCGCGAGTTCGGACCGGGGTTCCGGGGCCGCCGGTCAGGCTGGACCGGCTCCCGCATAATTCCCGCACACCCGGCGGCCAACCTCACCGCGAAGCAGGATCACGCGGCCTTGGATCCCCCCGGAGGCGGATCGGGCCCACCGTACCCGCGGTCCTCACTTCAGGAAATCCAGAACATTGTCCGGACGGATCACCGCCGTCTCGCTGTCCGGGTAGGTTCGGCTCCAGAGGCGGGGATGCGGGCGTGAATTTGTGGAATGTAAGGCCCCAGATTTCGTTTTGCCGGTTACTCCCACCGATGCTTGGGGTATCGGCGTTTGAGTTCGGTCTTGAGCTTGGGATAGGTCTCGGCCCAGAAGGAGCGCAGGTCGGAAGTGACCTGCACCGGCCTCCGGTTGGGGCCGAGGATCTCCAGTACGACCGAGGCGGTGCCGGCGGCGAGGCGCGGAGGTTCCGTCAGCCCGAACAGATCCTGGATAGTCGCCGACAGCACGGGCGCGGCCCCTTCCTCGTAGCGGATCCGGGCCCGGCGGCCGGAAGGCAGGTTCACCCGCTCCGGGGCCTCCTGATCCACCATCCCCCGCTGCGCGGGCGTCAGCCAGTCCTTCACCACCGGCAGCACCGCCCTCCCCTTCACCTCCTTGAGGCTGACCGCCCCATGACAGAGCTGGCGGATGAGGAAGGCCCGGGCCTCGGCCTCGATGGCGGGAATCTCCCAGTCCGGCCGCCAGGCGGCCAGGCAGTTGACCCGCGCGATCCAGGCCTCGACGTTCTCGTTCCAGCCCGGCACATCCAGGCGGCCCGCCACCATCTCCGCCGCCAGCACCTCCCCCGCCGCCTCCGCATCGACCTCGGGCAGGATCTTGCGTGAAACCTCCAGATCATGGAACCGCCGGACCTCGGCCGACATCACCCGCCGGTTCACGGAGTCGTACCAGGTCTCGGACGCGGAGGTGACCGCCTCGGGGAACACCTCGGCCAGCCAGGCCGGATCCAGCGCGGAGACCAGGTCGAGTTCCACCGACACCTCGCCCCGCTCGCGCTCGATCTCGATCACCTCGGCGGCGGTGAACCACTCCGCGTGCCGCACCGAAGCATGGGGGCTGAGCCGCCCTTTGCGTCCATGGACCAGCGCGCAGGCGGCGGTTCCCAGGCTACGCCGACGGGCCACATGGTCCGGGAATCCGGCCAGCACGGCCCGGCACAGGGCGTCGTCCTCCGGCGGTCTGTCCTCGACCGGAAGCCCCACCGCCAGGGCGATGCCCAGAAACCGTTCCGCCTCGCGCTCGGCCTCGCGGGCGGCCTGGGCGTGGATGCCCAGGCGGCGGCAGGCCCCGACCCGGTACTGGCTGCGCCGGGCGTAG
>PXDE01000461.1 GCA_003566475.1 PVC group bacterium
ATCCCCACCGGCGTGCCCTGCAGGGCGGTCTCCATCACGGCGGCCACGTCGGCGGTGGAGATCCCGCTCCGGCCCGCCTTCTCCCGGTCCACCACGAAGGTCACTCGCGGCGCGGCCGCCTCGACGGAGTCGTCGAGGTCCACCACGCCATCCTCCTCGGCCAGGAGGCCCTTCACGATCCGGGCCGCCGCGATCAGATCCTCGTAGTGGTGATGGGGCTCTCCGGTGACCTCCGCCACCACCGTGGCCAGAACCGGCGGGCCCGGCGGAACCTCCACCAGCTTCACCACCGCGCCGTGGCGATCCGCGATCTCGCGGAGGTCGGAGCGCAGCCGCAGCCCGATGGCATGGCTGCCCATGCGGCGGCGGGTGTGGTGGACCAGGTTGAGCCGGAGGTCGGCCAGATGCGGGCCCTGGCGCAGGTAGTACTGGCGGACCAGGCCGTTGAAGTCGATGGGCGTGGCCGCGCCGACCAGGGACAGGGTGCCGGTCACCTCGGGCACGGTCTGCAGGAACGCCTCCAGATCGCGCACCGCGGCGTCGGTGGCCTCGAGGGTGCTGCCTTCCGGAAGGTCCACCAGGACTTGCAGCTCGTTCTTGTTGTCGAAGGGCAGCATCTTGAGCGGCACTCGGCCGGTCAGCGCGAGCAGGACCGAGAACCCGAACAGCCCCGCCATCACCGCGAGCAGGATCCGGGCCCGGGCCTTGGAGTCGAGCAGCGGCGCCACCACCCGGGCGTACATCCGGTAGCTCCGGGTGCCATGGATGTCGCGGGCCTCGGCATCGGCGGCGGGGCCGGTCTGGCGCAGGACGCGGCTGGCCACCCAGGGGGTCACGGTCAGCGCCACCACCGTGGACATCACGATGGCCAGGGGCACGTTGTAGGCCATGGGCCGCATGTAGGGGCCCATCATGCCGGTGATGAAGAGCATGGGCAGGAACGAGGCGATGATGGCCAGGGTGCTGAGCACGATGGGGGGCATCACCTCGGTCATGGCGTGCAGCACCCGCTGGCGGCGGTGCTCGGGCGCGCAGCCCTGGAGGTGCCGGTAGATGTTCTCCACCCCCACGATGGGGTCGTCCACCAGCAGGCCCAGGGCCAGGATCAGGGCGAACAGGGTCACCCGGTTGATGGTGAACCCCAGCCAGAGATTGATCATGAGGGTGAGCGAATAGGTGAGGGGCACCGCGAGGGCGATGATGATCGCGGGCCGCCAGCCCATGGTCAGGGCGATGAGGGCGATCACCGTGAGGATGGCCAGGCCCAGGCTCTGCACGAGGTTGTTGACCTTGTCGTTGGCGGTCTCGCCGTAGTCGCGGGTGATGGCGTAGCGCACGTCCTCGGGGAGGCGGCGGGCGGCCATCTCCTCCATGGCCCGGTGCACGTCCCGGGCCACGGTCACCGCGTTGCTGCCCTGCTTCTTGGCCACCGCGATGGTCACGGCGGGCCCGCCGGGCCCGGGATCGGCGGCCGGGCCCGGGAGGAAGCGCGAATAGGTTTCGGCCTCGGCCGATCCGTCGCGGATCTCGGCCACATCGCGAAGATAGACCGGCCGGCCCTCGTGCAGCCCCACCAGGGCGTTGGCCACCTCGTCGGCATGTTGGAAGAAGGTTCCCGTCTCCACCGCCACCACCGTGTCGGCCTGCTCGAAGGCGCCGGACTGCCGGTGGTGGCTGGTGGCCTGGAGCGCCCCCGCGATCTGGCCCGGCGAGAGGCGGTAGGCGCCCAGGCGCTCCGGATCGAGGTACACCTGCACCTGCCGGGGCGCCCCTCCGTGCAGGGTGATCCGCGCCGAGTTCCGGACACGCTCGAGGTCGTGGGCGACCTCCTCGGCCACCCGGTGCAGGGCGTGGCTGTCCAGAGTCGGGCTGTAGAGCGTCACCATCACGATGGGCACGTCGTCGATCTCGATCGGCTTCACCAGCCACCCGGCGATGCCGGGGGTCACGCGGTCGAGGTTCTGCTGGATCTGGTTGTAGAGCTTGATCAGGCTGGCCTCGCGGTCCTCGCCCACGAAGAACCGCACCGTCACCACCGCCTCGCCCGGCCGCGAGGCCGAGTACACGTACTCCACCCCGGCGATCTGCTGCAGCATCCGCTCCAGCCGCGAGGCCACGAGCTGCTCGACCTCCTCGGCCGAGGCCCCGGGCACCGAGATCAGGATGTCGGCCACCGGCACCACGATCTGGGGCTCCTCCTCGCGGGGGGTCAGCAGCAGGGCCGTCACCCCCATGGCCAGGCTCACGATGATGACCAGGATCGAGAGGTTGCCGCCGAGAAAGGCGTCCACCACGCCGGTCAGGAATCCATGGCGTTCCGGTTTCACGGGCCGCTCCCCTCCGGCCGGGCCACCGCCAGGATGCGCTCGCCGCCGCGCAGCCCGCTCAGAATCTCGACCAGTCCCTCGTCGCGGAGACCGGTGCGGACCAGCCGGCGCACCACCCGGTTTTCCGGGGTCGCCACCTGCACCAGCTCGAGCTGGCCGGACCGCAGAACGGCGGTCTCGGGGATCCGGATGCCGGGCCGAGGCGGCTCGGGCACCCGCACCCGCCCGTAGGTTCCCGGCAGCACCGGGGTGTCGTCGCCCAGCCGCACCTTGATCCGCCGGGTCCGGGTGACCTCATCGACGGCCCCCGCGATCTCCGTGACCTCGCCCGCGACGGGCTCGGGCCTCCCGTCCAGATGGACGGCCAGGGTGTCGCCCACCTGGAGGTGGGGGGCCAGCCGCATCGGGAGGTGCGCCTCGACCCGCATCCGCCCGGGGTCGAACAGGGTCAGCAGTTCCTGGCCGGGACCCACGAGGTCGCCCGCCTCGACGTAGGTGTCGGCGACCTGGCCGTCGAGCGGGGAGGCGATCCTGGCATAGGAGAGCATGACTTCCGCCTGATCGGCCTGGGCCCGGGAGGCCCGGAAGCGCGACTCCGCCTCCTCCAGGGCCTGGTCCGTGACCGCCTGGCGCTCGTGGAGCAGGCGGGTTCGGTCGTACGAGGCCTGGGCCTGGGCCACTACCGCCTGGGCGGCCCGCACCGCTTCCTGGAGATCGCGGTCATCCAGTTCGGCCAGAACCTCGCCTTCCGCCACCGTCTGCCCGGCGGAAACGGCGAGCCGGACCACCGGGGCATGGATTCGGGATCGCATCCGGACCTGCCGCTCGGACACGGCGGTGCCGGGGACATCCGTGGCCCGGGGGAGGGGAGCCTCCCCCACGTCGACGATCTCGGCGTCGGGGGGCAGGGCGAATCCGGGCGGGTGCTCAACCCGTCCCGGTCCGATCCGGTCGCGGAGCACCCCCGACACCCAGAGCAGGACGAGGACCAGCCCCAGTCCGGTGCCCACGAACGTCACCACACGCCTACCACGCTTCATGTTCTCGCCTCCCGGGTTGCCGACCGCGGAGAATCCTACGCCCGATGTGCCTTCTACGCGGCCACGAAAATCGAATCATGCGGCCAATATATCTAAACATATAAATATGTCAACATCAAAAACGGATCTGCACTCCGTGGCCACATCCGGGCTTTGTCCAACCCCTGGACGGAAACGTCCAGGGTCTGGACCGGCAGGGCCTGTCTCCAGCCGGAAGAGGCTGTCCCGGGCAGATGGAGCCCTCCTGCTGCGCCCGCCTACGGCTGGTGCGGAGGCCATAGGGGTGCGGCGCGGCGCCTCCGACCTGGTCGGCGGATGGACTTGAGCTAGTACACGGGGACGGACTGCTCGACCCGGCCTCCGGGAGACATGCGGATCAGCCGGGACGCCGAGGTCACGCCGTACACCTGTCGGTTTTCGGGTCCGAAGGCGAAGTCGGCGAAATACTCCGGCCATCCCCGAAGCCGATCCGCGATGCGGAAGGCGACGGTCTCGACGCCCTCGGGGGTGATCCGGTTGATGGAGCCATTCGCCATGCCTCCCATCACCACGAGCGCATGGTCGGCGGACGATCCCCGCCCGTACATGTGGTGCCCCATCCCGTCCAGCCGCGTCGTCGTTCCGTCGGCACCGATGCGAAGCCCTACCGAACGATGGCCAAAGACGATGAGGTCATCTCCTGACCAGGCCAGGGCGGAGCTGTCCCCTGAGGGGGTGTACCACAGGGTGTGGTCCCGTGCCGCCGCGCCGTCCTCCACGTTCCAGACCAGCAGCCGGCTGGAGTTTCCGTCGCCGAACATCCGGGCGTCGTTCTGGGGCATGTCCTCGGGAGGATCTCCCCGGTCTGCATCGGCATCGGCGAACGGGAGGCTGAGCGCGGCCAGCCGGGTTCCGCCGCGGTTCAGCGCGACGATGCCCGCCCGCACCCCCTCCGGCATGGCCACGGCGCGGAACTCGTCGCCGGTAGTCATGCACAGTACCGAGGCCCGGCTGCCCCGCGCGGAGATCACGGCCATGCGGTTGGCCGGGGTCGCGGCGAACATCATATCCGCATCGGGCAGATTCCGGGCCTGGGAAAAGCCCTCCGTCTCGAACAGGACAATCGCACCGGTCTCGTCCTCGACCGCCAGCCGGGTTCCATCCGCGTTGAAGGCCAATGCCCCGATCTGCACGCCCTGCCAGATCCGACGCGTCACCTCCATGCTCTCCGCATCGAGGACGTAGAGTGTCCTTCCCGCTCCTCCGACCGCGATCAGGCTTCCATCCGGACTCACGGCCACGGCCCCATGCCCGCCCCATCGCGGGCGTCTGGCCTGAACCGGCTCGACCCCCAGAACCCACAGCGCAGCCACCAGAACCATACCAAGCCATCGTACCGACTTCATGCCCGTCCTCCGGTAGTTCAAGATCCAGATCTCCCAGGCACACGCCTGAACCATCTGCAGGAAAGGCGACATCTCGGAGCCAGTCAATCGGATTTATTGGATTCGCCGTACGTCGCCAAGCAGGCCCCCGGAAGGCCCTTCCCCAAATGGAGGGGCCTGTGCCTGCCTCAGGGGTCTGTCCCTAAAGGCTTCGGCTACGGGCTGTGCGCGGATCGGAGGCGGATCGGTGTCGGTTCAGACGCGGGCGCGCCCTTGGCGGGCGCAGCTACGGGATTCGCGTCGGCCGTGGGCGGTAGCGGAAACCGCCCGGACTGGAAGGGCCTGTCCCTTTGGGGCTGCCAGGTAGGCGCCGGAGAGACCTGTCCCTAGTCGGTAGGGCCTGTCCCTAACGGCTTTCCCCTGGAATAGAAAGGCGGCGCTGAATAAATAAAATCAATATTGACATTCAATAAATGAATCTTATCGTGGTCCATGGTTAACGATTGGAAGGAGCGTGCGGAGATGGCTCGGGATTGGCGGGATCTTACCGAACGGGTTGGCGACGAGGATTTTGTGGTGACACGGGTCCGGTTGCCCCGGACCGGCATCGAGGTCGGGGGGGAGTTCGAGCCGCCTCTGCTGGCCCGGCTGGAGCACGAGGACCAGGTCTTCGTGGGGGAGTTCGTCCGGTGCCACGGATCGATCAAGCACATGGAGAAGGCGTTCGGGGTGAGCTACCCGACCATCAAGAACCGCCTCAACCGCATCGCGGACCGGCTCCGGCTGGTTCAGATCGACACCGATCCCCGGCCGGATCGCTCCGCCATCCTGGAACGGCTGGACCGGGGCGAGATCACCGCCTCCCAGGCCGCCGAGCAGCTCCGGGAGGCCCGGTCGTGATCCTCCCGCCCCTGGTCCTGTCGCTCCAGGTACGGGAGCCGGGGCGCCGCGGGTTCCGGATCTGGCTGCCGCTTCTGATCCTCTGGCCGCTGCTGCTGCCGCTGGCCCTGCTGCTTCTGGCTGTCTGCGCCGCGGTCGATCTAATCCTGTGGCTGGGGCGGGCCGACTTCCACCACTTCAGCCGACTGCTCCTGCTCGTGTTCCGCCTGCTCGCCGAGACCCGCGGCACCCGCGTGTCGATCCGCGAGAGCGGCGCCGCCGTCGTCCACGTTGTTGTCCACTAACCCCAGGAGAACCGTCATGTCCGATGACCGTATGCGCATTCTCGGAATGCTGGCCGAAGGTAAGATCACCGCCCAGGAGGCTGCCCTGCTGCTGGACGCCCTCCCTCCCGAGGCGGAGGGCGCCGGGCCCGGAAGCCCCTCGCGTCCCGTGCCCAAGTTTCTGATGGTGAAGATCACCGGGGAGGACACGGTCGACGTGCGCGTGCCGCTGGGCCTGCTTCGGGCCGGGCTCAAGCTCACCACCCTCATCCCGCCCCAGGCCATGGAGCAGATCAACAAGTCGCTCGGCGAGCAGGGGATGTCCTTCGACCTCAAGAACCTGAAGCCGGCGGACATCGAGGAACTCATCGCCTGCCTCCGCGACTTCGAGGTGGATATCCGGAGTGACGACGGAGACCACGTGAAGGTCTGGTGCGCGTGACGGCTCAGGGCGCCGGACGCGCCGCTCGGTCGAGGGCCTGGCCCCGGACGCCGAGCGCGTGCTCGAGCCGTGAGCGCGCGGTCAGCAGGTCGTAGTGCGCGGCCAGGCGCTGGGAGCGGATCTGGGCGAGACCCGCCTGGGCGGTGAGCACGTCGGCCAGGCTGGCCGCGCCCTCGGCGTACTGGTCGCGGGTGATCCGGGCCGATTCCCCGGCGCTTTCCAGGGCCCGGCTGGCCACGGCCAGCCGCTGCTCGGCCTCGGCCACATCCAGGCGGGCCTGGGTGCGGTCCATGTCCACCCGGTCCTCGGCCTCCCGGCGCCGGGCGTCCTGCTCCAGGCTCCGCGCCTCGGCTCCGGCCTGCGCGGCCATCCGCCGGCCTCCCGCGAACAGCTCCCAGGTCAGGGCCAGCCCGGCGGTGACGCTATGCTCGAACCGGGTGTCGGCCGGGCTGTCCCAATCCGTCGAGGCGAAGGCGGAGAGCACCGGGGCATGGTCCCGCCGGGCCGCCCGGGCCTCCGCCCGCGCCCCTTCGGCCTCGGCCGCCCGGGCCCGGACCGCCGGGTGGTGACGGGCATCGCCGCCCAGGTCCGCCGCGTCCGGCGGCGTCGGCTCCGGCCGCGCCGCCGCCGCCGCCACCTGGGCCGGGCGGACGAGATCGGTGCCGATCCGCGCGTTGAGTAGCGCCACGTTCCGCTCCACCGCGTTGCGGGCCCGGATGAGATCCTGTTCGGCCGATGCCGCCTGCACCTCGAGATTGAGCACGTCGGTGCGGATGGCCGCTCCGGCCGCCGCCCGCTCCCGGGCCACCCGAAGATGCTCCCGATAGCTGACCAGCCGCTCCTCCTGCACCTCCACCATGCCGTGGGCCTTCAGGGTCTCGTACCAGGCTCGGGTCACCTGGTGGGCAACCTCGTTGGCGGCGGCTCTCAGGCCGTCCCGGGCCGCGTCGCGCCCCCGGCGGGCCGCCTCCAGACGCTGATGCCGGGCCCCGCCGTCGGCCAGACGCCACTGCACGCCCGCGCCCAGCCTCAGGTTCTCCGCCCGGCCCGCGCGGTTGGGGTCGCTCTCGAAGGAGAAGTCCCGCTGCTGGAGCTGCATCATGAACACGCCGGGCGGGTGGTCCGTGGTCTCCAGCCGCGAGTAGGCGGTGAGGGTGGGGTACCAGGCGGACCGGGCTTCCGACGCGCCCGCCGCCGCCGCCACCGTCCGGGCCCGGGCCGCCGCCAGGACCGGGCTGTGCTCGAACGCCGCCTCCAGACAGTCCTCCAGCGTCAGCGCGCCCGCCGACCCCCAGCTCAGAGCTCCCGCCATGGCCACCCGGATCCAGACCCTCATCGCTTGCCTCCATGCCTGCGTATGCACTCGAGAATGAACAGCGGCCGGTCGTCGTCCACCGCGTACCAGCTCTCCTTGCCCCGGCGGCTGCATCGCACCAGCCCCACCCGCCGGAGGAGGGAGAGGTGGTGCGACACCGCCGCCTGGGGAAGGCCCACCGCCTCGGTCAGCTCATGGACCGGCGCCTCCCGGCGGCGCTGAAGGATGTCGATCAGCCGCAGCCGGTGGGGGTGGGCCAGGATCTTCAGAATCTGGGCCATGCGCTCGATCAGGGCCACGGGCAGTTCGTCGTGTCGGGAAGCGGGCATGTCGGCAATCTATCGACATAGTTCAATATGTCAAGAGATCAGAAGTCCATCAGCCCGTACTTCTCGAGCTTCCGGTACAGGGTGCGGCGGCTGATCCCCAGCTCCTCGGCCGCCCGCTTGCGGTTGCCCTTCTGGGTCTCCAGCGCGCGGACGATGGTCCGGCGCTCGGCTTCGGCCATGGATCCGCCGGCCGGGGCCGGGGGCAGGCTGGGCGCCCCCCGGGTGTCCTCGCGCACCGGCTCGGGCAGGTCGCGCACGGTGATCTTGTCGCCCCGGGTCAGCACCACCAGGCTCTCCACCACGTTGCGCAGCTCGCGGACGTTGCCCGGCCACCGGTAGGCGCAGAGGGTGGCCACCGCGTCCGACGTGAACCCCAGTTCGGGCCGGTGGTTCTCCTTGCCGAAGATGGCCAGGTAATGATGGAGCAGGAGCGGGATGTCCTCGCGGCGCTCGCGCAGGGGGGGCAGCCGGATGCTCACCACGTGCAGCCGGTAGTAGAGATCCTCCCGGAACTCGCCCGCGTCCACCATGGCCTTGAGGTCGCGGTTGGTGGCCGCGATCAGCCGCACATCCACCGAGAGGGTGTCGCGCCCGCCCACCCGCTCGAATGCCCGCTCCTCGAGCACCCGCAGGATCTTGACCTGGGTGGCGGGGTCGATCTCCCCGATCTCGTCCAGGAACAGGGTGCCCCCGTCGGCCCGCTCGAACCGGCCCGCCCGCTGCTCGTGGGCCCCCGTGAACGCCCCCTTCTCGTGCCCGAACAGCTCGCTCTCCAGAAGCTGGGGCGAGAGGGCCGCGCAATGCACGGCCACCAACGGGGCCTTGGCCCGCGGGCTGAGCTGATGAAGCGCCCGGGCCACCAGCTCCTTGCCGGTGCCGCTCTCCCCCTCCAGCAGCACGGTGGTCCGCGACGGGGCCACCTGGCGGACCAGGCCGAACACGTCTTGCATGGGGGCCGACTCTCCCACCATGTTCTCCAGGCCGAACCGCGCCTCGAGCTGCTCGCGGAGCCGCCGGTTCTCCTCGGCCAGGTTGCGGGAGGCCAGGGCCTGCCGCAGCATGTGGTCGAGCCGGTCCAGGTTCACCGGCTTCTCCAGGAAATTGTAGGCCCCGGCCTTGATCGCCTCCACCGCCGTCTCCACCGTGCCGTAGGCGGTCAGCATGATCACCACCGGCTGGGGCGAGCGGGCGAGGGCCCGGCGGAGGAGGGTCAGCCCGTCCATGCCCGGCATGCGGACGTCGCTCAGCATGACATCCACCGAGTGCCGGGAGAGCTGGTCGAGCGCGGCCGCTCCCGAGTCGGCCAGGAGCAGGCGGTAGTCCTTGCGGAGGGCGCGGGCCAGCCCCTCGCGGGTATTCCGCTCGTCGTCCACGATCAGGACCAGGGGCTTGAGACCGCCGCTCATGGGGTCCGGGCCTCCGGTCCGGGGGCGGTTTCGCGTCCGGCCCGGGCGGGGGCTTTCAGCAGCCGCACCCGGTGCCGGTCGCGGGGCAGGATCACCGTGAAGGTCGCCCCGTGTCCGGGCTGGCTGTCGATCTCGATCCGCCCGCCATGGTCGCGCACGATCCGCTGCACCACCATCAGCCCCAGCCCGGACCCGCGCTCCTTGGAGCTCTGGTAGGGCTCGAACATCCGCCCCAGGGCCTCGGCGGTGAGCCCCGGCCCGGTGTCCGCGAACGAGATGGCCACGCTGTCCTCGTCCCAGCGGGCCCCGATCTTGAGCATCCCCCCCTGGTCCATGGCCTCGTGGGCGTTCTTGATGATGTTGTAGAACGCCTGCTTGACCTGGGTGGGATCGGCCACCACCGTGGGCAGCCCCTCGCCCAGGTCCAGCTCCACCAGCACGTTCCGGTCGCGGATCTCTGGCCCCATGAACTCCACCGTCTCCTTCAGAAGCTGGTCCAGGGCGCAGGGCTTGAGCTCGACCGGGGTCGGCCGCAGCGCCCGCAGGAACTGGGTGATGATCTGGTCCAGCCGCTCCACCTCGCGCCGCGACACCGACAGCAGCTCGGCGATCTCCTGCCAGTCCGCCGATTCCGGATCCTTCGCCTCGCGCTCCAGAAGCTGCAAGTGGATGGTCAGCGAGTTCAGCGGGTTGCCGATCTCGTGGGCCACGCCGGCGGCCAGCAGGGTGATGGCGTTGAGCTTCTCGCTCTCGAGGGTCCGGGCCTCGGTCTCGCGTTCCCGGGTCACGTCCCGGAAGATCAGCACCGCCCCCTCCTCGCGCTCCTCGCCGGGCAGGGGGACCACATAGAAGTCGAGCACCCGCTTCTGGGGCCAGGTGACCTCGATCTGCCGGTTGGCCATGCGGGCCCAGGCCCCGGGGTCGAGGTCGAGGATGCGGTCCCAGTCCACGCCCTTCAGATAGCGCCGGAGCGGCGCCCCCTCGATGCGGGCGGGGTCGAACCCCAGCAGCTCGCCCGAGGTCCGGTTGGCGAACCTCACCATGCCCTCGGCGTCCACCACCACCAGCCCTTCCCGGAGCGCGTGGAAGATGGCCTCCAGAAACCCCTTCTCCCCGGCCAGCCGCAGAAACTGGTTCTGCAGGCTCCCCGGATCGATCCGGTCCAGCCGCTGGATCACCTTCTCGAGGAACGACGACTTCAAAGACTCACCCTAGGACAGATTGGCACATGCGCCATTTCGCCCAACCTTGGGGTCGCCGCCTGGACTCCGCAAGTGGAAAGCGAATGCGCGACCGCCCCCGGCCCGCCGTCCAGACCTTGGACGAAACCGTCCAGGCCTTGGACGCCCGCCCGCCTGCCGGATGGCGGCAGGGTCTGTCCCCATCCTTGGCAGGAGACCTGTCCCTACCGCAGAAGACCTGTCCCCACGCCCACCGGGGTCTGTCCCCTGCCCGGGCAGGAGACCTGTCCCCAGGCGCGGCGGGGGCTGCCCTCGCTAATCTGCTGGTCACTGAGGAGATGAAGCCAGATTCGAGACGCGAAACGCCGGTTAGGGACGCCATTTGGGAGCGTTTTCGGCTTCTAAGGCCATCGCGGGCCGGGTGCTGGCTGGGGGTTTGGATGGCATGCTGAGGGTGAAGGGGTCAGGCTGTAATGTTTGCAGAACTCTGCAAACATTACAGCCTGACCCCTTCGCGTGGGGTTCCTGGAAGGGGCCCGGGACTCTCGAAGGGCCTCCGACAAACCAGATGCCCGATCGGACATTTGGTTTGCAGCCACCTCGACGCGGGAGGGAGCGCCATGGGGTCGGGGACGGCACCATCCATCCCCCGTGCGCTTGCTACGCGGGATACGGGGGCTTCGGCACCCATCCATCACCCGCCTACGACCGCCTGGGTCGGCAGTTCGCCGTCCGCGACGGGTTCGGGGCCTGGGCGATCGCCTTGACCTGCGGGGCGGTGAGGTCACCCAGCCGGGTCTTCTTGGGGAGGTCGTGGCGAATGAGCGCGTTGGCCTTCTCGTTCAGAGCCCTCTGCCCTGGCTAACCGTCGGTGGCCGACCCGCGCGACATGCGCAGGGAGGCGTCGAGGATGGGGTCGCGGTCGGCGTCGATGCCGCGCCGGTGGAGGAAGGGGATCTCGAGGTGGGGCGGCACCCCGACATCCTCGTAGAGGGCGCCGTCGGACGCCTGGTAGAGCTCGTTGGAGAGGGTCAGGGTCCACCCGTTGGGCAGGTGCCGCTCCATGGCGTCGGACAGGATGCCGTGGGTGGGCTCGCCGACGCGGGTGATCCGGGGATGCCGCAGCAGGGCCAGCAGGAAGATCTCGGCCGCGCTGGCGGTGAGGGCGCTGGTGAGCACGAGGATCCGCCCGCCATACCGCCGGTCCCCCTGCGGCACGACATACACCGGCTGCCTGCCGGCATACCGGTCGCCGGCGCGCGGGGCCTTGTGGAAGGCGAGGCGCTTGCGGTCGGTGAGGGTGCCCGCGATCCGCAGGGCCACGCCGTCGTACCCTCCGCCGTTTTCGCGCAGATCGACCACCAGGGCGGGCAGATCCCCGAGGTCGCGCAGCACGCGGTCCATGGCCGCCGCCGCCGCCTCCTGGTCGGCGCGGGGATGGTGGAGTCGGCCGGACTGACCGGCCATGGCCCGGATGGCAAGATACCCGGTGGCCTCGTCGAGCCGACCCCATTCGATCAGCCCGTGGCCGGCGCGGCGCAGGGGTCCGCGGAGATAGCGCTCGCGGAGGATCGTCCGCAGCGCCTCGTGAAGCTCGGCCAGGAAGGCCGGCACGTCCGCCCCTTCCAGCTCGGCCGCCCGGCCCTTCAGGGGCAGCCGCTGGCCTCCCTGGAACCGGCCGCAGGGCGCCCGCACCTCCACATGACCGTCACGCAGGGGGCGGAGCATCTCGACCACGATCCGGAACAGGTCCTTCGCTGAGGTGTCCGCGTCCACCCGGGGGCGGCAGGCGGCGTAGGCGGTGTCCCAGTCGACTCCCCGATGCTCGAACAGGGCATACCGCTCGGCGAAGGTGTGCCAGAGCACGTCGAAGTTGACTTCCGGATCCTTGCGCTGCCCCGGGGCGGGTGCCGTGCGGCAGGCGCGGGGGAGGGCGTTCAGGCGGCGAAAGCTCACGCGGGTCACCCCGGCCGCGCGCCGGGCTCGGAAGGCCCGCCCGCCGGCGGAGACCTCCACCTCCACATAGAACTCGTCCAGCTCCTCGACCGGCCCCTCGACGATGAAGAGGCAGCTCACCTTCGTCTCCTCGTAGAGCCGGTAGGTCGTAGGGCCGATATCGAGCAGGATGCCGTACCCGTGCGAACGCCACACCCCCCGCAGGTTTCTGAACGCGGCGCGGGACGGGGACTTGGTTCGGTTGGGCGTGGGCATGAACTCGGGCTCTCCGGACGGACCGCACCCGGTTCCTTAGCATCGCGCCCGGGCACCCACCCGCGCGGGAGGGCAGGGGGGCGTTCGGCCGACCGGGCTGGGTCTGTCGCCTACTCTTGCATAGGAAGTGGCGGGGTGCTATCCCGGAGGCGCGAGGGCGGGCTGCCGGATCCGTGGCGGCGCCCGGCCCGCCAACGCGGGAGGTGACAAGGTGAGTTCCGATCTGCCGGTCCTGGTGTTCTACGATGAGCGCACGCTCCAGCATTCCCCCGAGATCAGCCATCCCTTCCTTCCGGGGCGCTTGCAGCGGAGGGTCAAGCGGATCATCGAGGAGCTGGACTACAAGTGGGACTATCCGGAGCATCCCGGCCGGCTGTCGGCGATCAAGGCGAAGCTCGACGACGACCCGATCCCCCGGGTGGTCCTCCGGACCGGGGAGCGGGCCACCCGCACCCAGCTCGCCCGGGTCCACACCTCGCGCTACCTCGACAGCATTTTCGACCTCCGGGGGAAGATGGCCTGGCTGGACGAGGACACCACCGCCATCTCGCCCAAGAGCGTGGAGGCGGCGAGCGTGGCCGCCGGGACCGCGATCGCGGCGGTCGAGGCGGTGGTCCGGGGGGAGGCGGCCGGGGCGTTCGCGCTGGTCCGGCCTCCGGGCCATCACGCCGAGCCGACCCGGGCCCGGGGCTTCTGCCTGTTCAACAACGTGGCCGTGGCCTGCACCCATGCCCAGGCCAAGCTGGGGTGCCGGCGGGTGCTCGTCGTCGACTGGGACGCCCACCACGGCAACGGCACCCAGGAGATCTTCTGGGCGGACCCCAGCGTCCTCTTCTTCGACGTCCATCGCGCGGCCCCGTTCTATCCGGGGTCGGGCGACCTCGACGAGACCGGGGCCGGCCTGGGGGCCGGCTACACGGTGAACGTCCCCCTGCCCGCCGGAACCGGCGACCAGGCGCTGGTGCGTGCCTTCGAGGAGATCCTGGTCCCGGCCGCCGACGCCTTCCGGCCCGATCTGGTTCTGGTCTCGGCCGGGTTCGACTGGCACCGCAACGACCTCGGCGGCAACGTCACCGAGAACGGCTTCGCCATGCTCACCGCGATCGTCCGGCGCATCGCCCGGCAGCACTGCGCGGGCCGGCTCGCCTTCGTGCTCGAAGGCGGGTACGACCTGGACTCCCTTTCGGACGGGGTCCATGCCGTGCTCCGGACCCTGGCCGGCCAGGAGCCATCCCCCATCGTGGAATGCGGCGTCCCCGAGGTCGAGGCGGCGATCGAGTTCCATCAGGACGCCTTCACCGACGACCCGGACGGGGACGGCGACGACTGAGGGCGCGCCCCAAATCCGCACGCAAGCCGAGCCCGGCCCCGTGCCTTCGCAGGAATTCCCGGCTGGAAACGGACACATCCGTCGGCGCGGGCCCGGGTGCGGTCATCGATGGAGTCTTCTCGACCATGCGGCGCCATCTGACGTGGGACGGACGTCCTCGTCCGTCCTGCGAAGGAGCCGCGCCTGGATGGCCCTTGGCCCGCGTTTCACGCTGCACCAAGGGCGTTTCAGGCTCCGGACAGCGCGGAGACGGACGAGGACGTCCGTCCCACGGGGACCGGCCACGTCCGCCTGGGTGAGAACGGCGTCCGGCTTGCGTGCGGATTTGGGGCGTGCCCGCGGATTTTGACAGCGGCTCGGGGCCAGTGGTATAGATGCCGGATCATGCAAACGCTGGCCCACCAACCACGTCCCGCGCTGAACGCCCCGGTGCTGGTGCTGAACCGGCTCTGGCAGGCGATCCATATCTGCTCGGTGGCCCGGGCGCTGGGCCTGGTCTACCGCGGACGGGCCCGGGTGGTGCGCGAGGCCCGCGGGGAGTACGAGGTGTTCTCGTTCGAGGAGTGGTGCGCCGACACCGCCGAGGGCGGCGACGGCGAGCCCCGGCTGCATTCGGTCTCGCTGTGCGTGCGCCGGCCCCAGGTCATCCTGCTCGGCAGCTACGACCGTCTGCCCCGGCCGGAGATCCGGTTCTCCCGGCACCAGGTGTTCGTGCGCGACCGGTTCACCTGCCAGTACTGCCGCCAGCGGCTGGACCACGCGCTGCTCAACCTCGACCACGTGGTGCCGCGCCACCGGGGCGGGGAGACCTCGTGGACCAACGTGGTGACGAGCTGCCACCCCTGCAACCGCCGCAAGGCGAACCGCACCCCCGAGGAGGCGGGCATGCCCCTGCTGCGGGCGCCGCGCAAACCGCGCTGGCATCCTTTTCCCGAGCTTCGGCATCAGGCCTCCGTCGAGCCCTCCTGGCGGCATTTTCTGGAGTCCACCGGCTGGACGCCCGACGCGGCGGCCGCCTGTGGCTGACCTCGCCGGGCCTGTCCGGGCATGAACGTCCCCGACACCCCCATGCTGGCCCAGTACCGGGCCCTGCGGCGCTCTCTGCCCGGCGACACCATCCTGTTCTTCCGGCTGGGCGACTTCTACGAGATGTTCTTCGAGGACGCCAGGACGGCGGCCCCCGTGCTCGATGTCGCCCTGACCAAGCGCAACGGCTACCCCATGTGCGGAGTGCCCTACCACGCGGCCGAAAGCTATCTCGCCCGCCTCGTCCGGGCCGGCATCAAGGTGGCCATCTGCGACCAGGTCGAGGATCCCAAGGCGGCCAAGGGCATCGTCAGACGCGAGGTCACCCGGGTGGTGACCCCCGGCACCATCCTCGAGGAGGTGATTCTCGACGCCCGCAGCGGCAACTACCTGACCGGCCTCTGGCGCGAGGGGCCACGCTGGGGTCTGGCCGCGCTCGACCTCTCCACCGGGGAGTTCTGGGTCGAGGACGCCGACGACCCCGCCGCCCTGCGCGACGTGCTCGCCCGGCTCGCCCCCTCCGAGGTCGTGGTCCCCGAGGAGGCGTCGGCCGCCCTCGGGCTCGATCAGATCACCGGCGGACTGGAGGGCGCGGTGATCACCCCGGCCGAGGACTGGCGGTTCGAGCCGGCCACCGCCCGCGAGCTGCTGACCCGTCATTTCCAGGTCCATTCCCTGGCCGGGTTCGGCTGCGCGGACGACGCCCCCTCGGTGGGGGCGGCGGGAGCCATCCTCCAGTATGTGCAGGAGGATCTGCGGCGCGACCTCGGCCATGTGCGGCGGTTGCAGGTGCGGCATCCGGCCGACTACCTGGTGCTCGACGCCGCCACCCTGGCCAACCTCGACCTGCTTCCCCGGCCGGGCCGGGATCCGGGCCCGTCCCTGCTCTCCACCCTCGACGCCACCCGCACCGCCATGGGGGCCCGCCGCCTCCGCGAATGGCTCACCCGACCCCTGGCCCGGGCCGAGACCATCCGGGCCCGGCACGATGCGGTCGAGGACTTCCATGGCCATCGCGCCACCCTGTCCGCCGTGCGCGACGCGCTGGAGGGCGTGCGCGACCTCGAACGGCTGACCGTGCGGATCGGCGCGGGCAGCGGCAGCCCCCGCGACGTGCGGGCGGTGGGGCTCTGCCTGGAGGCCATCCCCGCCCTCCAGATCGCGCTCCAAGGGGCCACCGCCAACGGCCTCGTGCGGCTGGCCGGGGAGCTCGATCCCCAGCCCGACCTCGTCAAGCGCATCGCCGAGGCCCTCGTGGACGAGCCCCCGGCCCGGCTTCAGGACGGCGGGGTGATCCGGGCCGGCTGGAACCCCGAGCTGGATGAGCTTAGGCACCTGGCCAAGGAAGGGCGGCAGTGGCTGGCCGAATACCAGGCCTCCGAGCAGCAGCGCACCGGGATCAAGTCGCTCAAGGTCCGGCACAACAAGGTGTTCGGCTACTACATCGAGGTGACCAAGTCCAACCTCGCCCAGGTGCCCGACACCTACGTGCGCAAGCAGACCATGGTCAACGCGGAGCGGTTCATCACCCCCGAGCTCAAGGAGTACGAGCGGAAGATCGTGGGGGCGGAGGAGAAGGCGGTGGCTCTGGAGGCCGAGCTGTTCGAGGATCTGCGGCAGGCGGTGGTGGCGGAGACCGACCGGCTCCAGCGCACGGCCTCGGCCCTGGCCGACCTCGACGTGCTGGCCGCCTTCGCCGAGCGGGCCCTGGCCTGCGACTACGTGCGGCCGGCGATCACCGACGCCAACGAGATCCGTATCCGCGACGGGCGGCACCCGGTGGTCGAGCAGATGCCCGGCGCGCCCCGGTTCGTGCCCAACGACACCCGGCTCGACGGCCTGGCCGATCAGATCATGCTCATCACCGGCCCCAACATGGCGGGCAAGTCCACCTACATCCGGCAGGTGGCGCTCATGGTGATCATGGCCCAGATGGGCGCGTTCGTGCCCGCCCGCGAGGCCACCCTGGGCGTGGTGGACCGGGTGTTCAGCCGGGTGGGGGCGAGCGACGATCTGGCCCGGGGCCGGAGCACGTTCATGGTGGAGATGCAGGAGACCGCCAACATCCTGCACGCGGCTACCCCGCGCAGCCTGGTGATTCTCGACGAGATCGGCCGGGGCACCAGCACCTACGACGGGCTCAGCATCGCCTGGGCGGTGGTCGAGTACCTGCACGAGACGCTATCGGCCAAGGCCAAGACCCTGTTCGCGACCCACTACCACGAGCTCACCCAGCTCGCCCACCGCCTGCCGGGGGTGCAGAACTACAACGTGCTGGTCCGGGAGCAGGGCAAGCGCATCGCCTTCCTCCACCGGATCGAGGCGGGCGCGGCCGACCGCAGCTACGGCATCCACGTGGCCCGGCTAGCCGGGCTCCCGGACGCGGTCATCGACCGGGCCGAGGACATCCTCGCCGCCCTCGAGGACGCCGACAAGGAGGAGCATCCCCGGGTCAAGGAGCGCCGGCCGGTGGCCGCGAAGCGGAAGCCCTCCGTGGGGCAGCTTGATCTGTTTGGATGACGGGATGAATGGATGATTGGATGGGTGGATGGGTGGATGGGTGCGGGGGGCTACGCGCCCAGATCCGTCGGCCGGTATACGGCCAGCTCCGGAATCCCGTCGAACGCGGTGTCGGCGGTAGCGAGGCATCCGATGTCCAGCCGTCTCAGCACGGCCAGGTTGAGGGCGTCGTTGGTGAGCAGGCCGAACTGCGCCTGCGCGTCGAGGGCCACGGGGAAGTCCTCGCTTCGCACCGGCTCGGTCCGGACGCGGCCGTTCAGAAGGTCCCGCACCTCCTCCGCGTGGCGGGTGAGCCGACGCACGAGGTCGGGCCGACGGGCGAGCGTCCGGGTCGGGTTCGGCCCCGCCAGGCCAAGCGCCTGCGCCTCCTGGGCCATGCGTCGGTGCACGATCTCGGCCAGAACGACGGTGCTCAGGTGGGCCTCGACAAGGCCGACCTCGCACCGGGCGAGGAAGGCCCGGCAGGAGGGGGACAGGTGCTGCACCGCGTAGAGGACGATGTTCGCGTCCACGAAGACCGGGCTATGGTCCGGGATCTCCTCGATCCTCATCGATCGTAGACGTCCTCGTCCAGGGAGGCCCGGACCTGCTCCGGAGTGACGGGCAGCGGGCCTCGGTCCAGGAGCCGACGGAGGCCGGACGGCGAGTCCGGCCCGGACCCCTCCTGATCGAAGTACCGGGTCAGGGCGTCCTCCAGGACATCCGACATGGGCCGCCGGGCCCTGGCCGCCGTCACCTTGAGCCGGGCATAGACCCCCTCCTCCAACTGGGTGCCAACCTTCACCTTCACGCATCCACTCCTTGCCGACGATCCATGGCAGGTCTGGTAAACGCCACCATCATACCTCAGAATTCTAGATCGATCAAGAAAGCTAGAAAAACGAGGATACATCGTGGAATCCTTTGCGCCAAGGCACTAGGGGACAGGCCTTGCGGCATAAGGGACAGGTCTGTCGGCTATTATTGGGAGCACTAGGGACAGGTCTGACCTCTGACCCTTCGACGCTGTGCTGGTCTCAGGCTCATTGCCCCGGGCCCAGGGGTCTGGTACCGTTGTCCGTGCATGAGTCCGACCGTGTTCCGAGTCCGGCAGTTCCGTTTCTTTTTCTTCTCGCGGGAGGAGGCGCGGCGGCACGTGCATGTTCTGTCCCCGGATGGGGAGGCCAAGTTCTGGATCGAGCCTTCCGTTGCGCTGGCGGCCAGCCACGGCCTCTCTCCGAGGGAACTGAAGACGCTCCAGAACATCGTGGAGAGACGCCAGGATGAAATCAGAGACCATTGGGACCGCCACTTCGGGAGTTGAAGTGCTCAACGTCTCACCCCATGGCTTCTGGGTCATGGTGGAGAGACAGGAGTACTTCCTCGATTTCGACCATTTCCCCTGGTTCAGGGAGGCGACGGTGGGGCAGCTGTTCGAGGTGAAGCTCTTCCATGGCCACCACCTTCATTGGCCCAAGCTCGATGTGGACCTCGACCTCGAGCGCATCCGGAATCCGGGCCGGTTCCCCCTCGTGGCGGAGGTGGCGCCCGGATTCGGCACGGGGTAACGGATCGCGCGGCGCCCGGCCCGGCCGCGCTAGCCCGAGCCGTCGGGTTCCTCGAAGGGGCCATTCCAGTCCTGCTGGAGCTCGTGGAGCCCGGCGGCGAGGTCGGGGCCGAGGAGGGCGGAGCCGAAGCCCATGTCGGCGCTCCAGCGGGGGAGGGGGTGGCCGTCGAGCAGGTCGAGGGCGCCGGCCATGACGTCGTCGGTGAACGTCGGGACCATTGGCGAAGGGGCCGCCGCGATCCGTACCCGGGTGTCCGGAGAAGGCCCCAGAACCAGCCAGACCGATACGAGCAGGGCGACGGCGGTGGCGGCCAGGGCCCAGGCCCAGCGGCCATGGAACCCGGTCGGCACCGCCGCCGGCCGGGCGTTCCGCCGCAGGGACCGCAGTAGATCCGAACGGAGTCGGGGGTCGATATCGGGCTCGGCGCGGGTGAGGGCCTCGCGGGCGGCGTCGCGCAGGCCGGTCCAGGCCTCGGCCCGGGCCCGGAAGGCGGGATCCCGGAGGGCGGCCTCCAGGCGCCGGCACTCGCGGGGGCTCAGTTCGCCGGTCTCGCGCTTGTAGAGCAGGAAATCCAGGCTGTCCGGTCGGCTGTTCATCGCGGTTCTCCCCGGATCTCCGCCGGAAGATCCTTGAACTGCTCGCGAAGTTTGGTGACCGCATAGTGCATGCGGCCGAGGGCGGTGTTGATGGAGACCTTCTGGATCTTCGCGATCTCCTTGAAGCTGAGCCCGGCCTCGAGGCGGAGCAGCATCACCTCGCGCTGGGATTCGGGGAGGGCGGCCACGGCGGCCAGGATCTCGGCCTCGGTATCGCGCGTCTCCGTGGCGCGGGCCGGGGACGGCGCGGGGTCGGGCACCCGCTCCTCGGGGGCGTCGGACTCCCGGGGGTCGTAGGCCAGCGGGGCGGCCTCGTGCTTGCGGCGGCGGCTGCGGTCGATCACCAGATTGTGGGCGATGCGGAACAGCCAGCTCTTGAAGCTCCGCGAGCGGTAGCCGTCGAGATGACCGATGGCCCGCAGCCAGGTCTCCTGGAAAATGTCCTGGGCGGTCGCCGGTTCGCCCACCATACGCATGATAAAACTCATCAGAGGTCTCTCCCACAGGGCGACCAGATCGCCCAGCGCGTCGGCGTCGCCGCCCCGATACCGGGCCAGCACCTCCGCTTCGTCGGGTTGGTCCAAGGTTGGGTCCGCCATCCGCACCTGCTGAATCCAACGGATCAGCCCCTCCGGTTATTGCCCGGTCCGGTGGACCCGACCGGCGAGCCCGGCGGCCACCTCGCCCACGCCCCGCTGCCAGGCGGTCGCGACGTCCCCCCAGGATACCGCACCGAGCCAGGCGGCGGCCACCGAAACCAGAACCAGATTCCCGAGCAGGATGACCACCGCCGAGAACACGAACCCATGGTCGCGGAGGTCGGGCTGGTCCGGCCGGAACACCTGGACGGTGAACAGGAGGTGCAGGCCCCAGCCGAAGGCGATGACCCCCACCGCGACCGGGCGCCAGGCGGTCAGGTCCACGAACAGGCTCGCCCCCGCATAGAGTCCCGCCGCCGCGAGGGCGTAGAGCGGGAGGATGTAGGGGGCCAGGGCGATGGCCACATTGGTCCGCGACAGCCGGATGGACCCGCCCCGGGCGCTGGCCCGGAGGCCATGGATGCGCACGCCGAAGAGCACCGCGACCAGGCCGTGGGTCAGCTCATGGCCCACCACATAGCCCAGGCGGGGGCGGGGGAGGGCCACGAAGCTGAGCACGGCCAGGAACAGGCCCGCGCCGAAGGCGGCGAGGTCCAGCGAGATGCCATCGCCCGCCCTCCGGACCGCCAGGGCCCCGATCCGGGCCGTGGCCAGCATGGCGCCCAGAAGGACAGGCAGCAGGACCAGAGCGAGGAGAAACTTCAGGGCCCGCACTGGCCGCTCCGTTCCCGGTCCAGGCGGGCTTCCGTCCACTGGTCAAGGTGATGGGCGAGCCCCTTGCCCGACAGGAGCCCCGGCAGCATCCGGCGCATCCGGACCAGGAACCGAAGGCGGTCGCGGGCGGACAGGGCCGGGCCCGCCGATCCGTTCAACTGGGCCAGATTCCGGAGCACGTCCCGCCGGCGCAGCCCCCGCACGGGCCGCAGGCAGTCCAGGTCGATCCACCAGAACCGGGGGGCGGTGGGGTCGACCGGTTGTGCCAGCAGCAGATTGCTGAGCTTGGTGTCGGCATGGTAGAGCCCGGCCCGGTAGGTCCTGGCCAGGTGATCGGCCAGGGCCCGCCCGAAGGCGTCGCGGGCGGGGCGGGGCAGGTCGGGGAGGTCGGCCTCCACCCAGGGGCGGGCCGGCGCCGTGTCCGGAACCGCCTCCGACCAGGCCAGGCTGCGCGCCGGAAGCCCCCGACGCCGGACGTCGATCCAGCCCCGGCAGGCGGGGGCGGACAGCCCGGCCGCCTGACAGGCCGCCGCCGCCGCCGCCGCCCGGCGGGCTCTCGAGGCCCGGAGGAGGTAGCGGATCCGGGTCGGCCAGCGCGGGAGATGGAACACCTTCAGGACGAGGGGCGCCTGCGCGGGAACCACCGCCCACACCTCGGCCACATCCGACGCCTTGAGGCATCGGGCCCCGGGGCTCTCCGGCCAGGCCGGAACCTCCCGGGCGACGGTCGCCGGATCCGCCGACGCATCGTCCGTCCAGACGGTGAGTCCGGGCGCGATCCGGCGACCCCGGCGCAGGGCCGCCCGGTAGGCGGCCCAGACGATCCGGGCCCGGTGGGGATCGGGGATGGACATCGGGGGTTGCATTTCCGGCCGAAGTTCTATAGGTTCTCCGGTTTCGTTTCGAGCCGTAGTTGGGAGAATCAGGGAATGCCGAACCTCAAGAGCGCGAAAAAGCGGTTGAAGCAGGCCGAGAAGGCCCATGACCGGAACCGTTCCGAACTGTCCCGTATCCGCACCCTCCGTCGGAGGTTCTGGGAGACCGCCTCTCAGGATGACCCCGCCCAGCGGGACGCCGCCTTTACCGCCTACTGCTCGGCCCTGGACAAGGGTGTGAAGCACGGTGTGATCAAGCGCAACACCGCCATCCGCCGCAAGACCCGCGCCTCCAACCGCATCCACCACACCGCCGCCCCCGCCGCCCAGGCCTGATGCCGCGTCCGGCGGGCGCCGGATGCTCGGGGCCGTCACGGCTCTGAGACACATTCCCGCGGTTACGCCGGCAAGTCGTCGGCCCGCACAAGCATACGGCCGAATGGGCGCGGCCCCAGTCGTCCGCTGTTCCCGCCTTGCGGGACGGACAGCGCGTGGAGCGAGCCTAATCCAGAGGAAGCATGGCCATGGGCCTGACCGTCCACCTGTCAGGCACTGTACACGCGCCCTCGCCGTCACAGACAGCGAGGTACTGGCTGCCTCGAGGCGGCTTCACTTCGGCAATTTGCCTTC
>PXDE01000123.1 GCA_003566475.1 PVC group bacterium
CGAGGCGGCGGCCCGGTTCCGTGCTAGCCAGGGCCGCGAGGCCTATCCTCTCGACGAGCCGTTCCTGGCCGCCCTCGAACATGGGCTCCCGCCCTGCGGAGGGATCGCGCTGGGGCTGGACCGGCTGATGATGGTGGTGGCGGGAGAGACGACGCTTGATGACCCGCTGGACTAGTCCGGCCTTTACCTCGCCCCCCCCATCGGCTATACAGGCCGGATGGCAGGCCCCGAGTTCACCACCGAGACGTCCCCCTCCACCAACCCGGACATCCAGGCGCTGATCCGCCAGCATCCGGCGGAGGTGGCCGAGATCATCTCCGCGCTCCGCGAGGAGGAGGCGGTGGAGCTGGTGAAGCGGCTGTACCGCAGCGGCAAGGCGGCCGACGCCCTCGGGGAGATGGATCCCGAGGACGCGGCGGAGCTGTTCGCCGAGCTGCCCGAGGCCGACCGGGCGGTGATCCTCACCCGGATGGCCCCCGACGACGCGGTGGACCTGCTCGAGGAACTCCCCGAGGATATGGTCCACGAGGTCATGACCCGCCTCACCCGCGAGGACAAGCGGGAGCTGTCCGAGCTGCTGGCCTATGGCCCGGACACGGCGGGCGGCCTGATGTCCCCGGACGTGATGGCCGTGCCCGAGGGGCTGACCGTGCAGGAGACCATCGAACGCATCCGCCAGGAGGCGGCGGAGGCCGAGACCCTCTCCTACACCTATGTGACGGACAACCAGAACCGGCTGACCTCCGTGCTCGCCCTGCGCGACCTGGTGCTGGCGAGGCCGGACCAGAAGGTATTCGAGATCGCCCGCCCGGACGTGGTGTCGCTGCGCACCGACCAGAGCGCCGAGGAGGTGATGCAGGCCTTCGACAAGTACAATTACCTGGCCCTGCCGGTGGTGGACGCGTCGGGGACGCTCCTGGGCGTGGTGACGGTGGACGACGTGATCGACCAGATGCGCGAGGAGGCCAGCGAGGACATCCTGCGCATGGGCGGCATCCCCAGCGGCGAGGAGCACCCTCTGGAGGAGGCCCGGACCTCCATCCGCAAGCGCCTTCCCTGGATGATGGGCAACATCTTCCTGAACCTGGTGGCGGTGACGGGGGTGGCGGTGTTCGAGGCCTCCATCGCGGAGCTGGCCTTCCTGGCCGTGCTCATGCCCATCGTGTCGGACATGGGCGGCAACGTGGCCATGCAGGCCATGGCGGTGGCCATCCGCGGCCTGGCCACGGGCGAGGTGGTGTGGGGGCAACTGGCCAAGGTGCTGCGGAAGGAGTTCCTGGTGGGGCTGGTCAACGGGGCGGTGCTGGGGCTTCAGATCAGCCTCATCACCTGGCTGTGGCGGGGCAACCTGTGGCTGGGCGGCATCGCCATGGCCGCCCTCTGGCTGAATACCGTGCTCGCCACGGTGATCGGCGCCGCCTTTCCGTTCCTGATGAAGCGCCTGGGCTGGGATCCGGCCATGATGTCGGGCTCGATCGTCACCACCATCACTGACCTCACCGGGTTCTTCCTGTTTCTGAGCATGGCCACGGCGTTCATGCGGCATCTGGTCTGAGCGTCCGCTACCGTCGCCAACGGGCCACCACCGCCACCAGGAGGCCGCCCGCCGCGGAGGAGATCAGGTTGCCGAACAGCACCGCCCGGAACACGCGGTCCCGCATCCAGCCGGTGTAGGTGCGGGCCCAGGCCCAGCGGCTGAGGGCGGCGGAGACCAGGAACAGCACGGCGAACGAGGCGAGGCCCAGCACGAGGGCCGGCGGGCGGCGGCGGGGCATGGCTCAGTTCCGCTCGGGATGGGCGGGCAGACGCCGCCAGAAGGACCGCCAGCGCTGGTCGGGGCCCACGAAGGCCTCCCACATGGCCCCGGGCGACGGCAGCTCGAACAGGGCGGGAGACGGCGGGCAGAGCTTCCAGTCGTCCCGGGCCAGCTCCGCCTCGAGCTGGCCTTCGCCCCACCCGGCGTAGCCCATGAAGGCCTTGGGCCAGTGGCCCGGCCGGCCGAACGAAGGCAGGAGCCGCGCCGGTTCCTCCACCAGTTCGCAGGACACCTCCTGCTCGGTGGCGCCGGCCTGGAACAGGGCGAAGCTCAGGCCCTCGACCCGGACCGGCCCTCCGAAATGGGCGGTCATCTGGGGCAGGGGGTCGGGCAGATCGCGGGCCAGGGGCAGCTTTTCCAGGGGCAGGCCCAGGGGGCGGTTGACCACGAAGCCCAGGGCGCCGTCGGGGCCGGCCGAGACCAGGTAGACCAGGGACCGGGCGAAGTTGGGGTCGGTCAGTCCGGGCGAGGCGGCCAGGATCATGCCGGCACGCGGGGTTTCGGGTGGTGGAATGGCGGGCATGGGGTAGACTATCCTACGACGGGCAGCAGGCGGGCGGAAGCCCGCGGCCCTCCCGGGGAGACCCGGGCGTCGCGGCCCGCCACCAGCAACAGGATAGCCCCGACCGGGAGGGAAGGAAAAGGATGGACTGGCCAATTCTCCGCCGCCGCGTCATCATGCCCGCCATCCGTGTGGGCCCGCCATCGCAACGGTCCGCCCGGACCGTTCTCCGACCCCGATGAGGATCTCATGAACGCACCGCCATCCGCCCCCGAGCCGCCCCCGCCGGAAGGTCCAGACCCGGAGGACATCGCCGCCGCCGACCGGCACCTCTCCGAGTCCCGAATGAACCGGGTGCTGGAGCACGTCGCCTTCTGGCAGTTCCTGTGCTTCGTGATGCTGGTCGCGCTGATCTGGGCGGTGAAGGTCTCCGACCTCCCGTCCCGGCTGTTCGGGGAGGGGCTGGGGAAGCTGAGCTGGGTGGACGCCTGCGTGTTCACGGGCGGGGTGATCATCGTGGGATTCATCACCATCGGCAACACCTACCTCCAGCAGAAGCGGATCCTCCGCGGGTTCATCACGGTGTGCTCCTACTGCCACAAGGTGAACATCGAGGAGGAGGAATGGGAGATCCTCGAGGCCTATGTGTCGAGGAACTCGCTGGCCGAATTCACCCACGGGGTCTGTCCGGAGTGCTACCGGAAGGCCATGGAGGACATCGAGCGGATCCAGGACAGCGGCGGGGCCATCCCGGCCGCGGAGAGGTCCGACTAGGGCGTGACGGACAGGGACCAGGCCGGCCCCTTCCCGTCCGCGACCAGCGAGGTCTCCGCGCCCAGAGGCAGGACGGCGGCGTCCTCTCCATGCCCGAAGGGAAGCCCGGCGAGAGCGGGGATCCGAAGCCGGTCCGCCCAGTCGGCCACGATGTCCGCCGCGTCCGGACCGGCATAGTCCGGATGCTCCTCGCCCCCGGCCGACCCCACCAGCAGGGCCCGCACGCCCTTCAGCATGCCGGCCCCGTCCATTTGCACGAGGGCGCGGTCCCAGCGGTAGGGCTTCTCGTCCACATCCTCCAGCGCGAGCACCGTCCCCCGGAGGTCCGGCTGGAACCGGGTGCCGGCCAGGGCCTGGAGCACCGACAGGCACCCCGCGAACAGCCGCCCGCGGGCGGCCCCGGGCCGGAGCACCCGGCCCGAGGCCACCGACCGTTCCGTCCAGGCCAGCTCCCGCCCCGACCGAAGGCGGTCCAGCGACCCGATCCGCCACGAGTCCGCCTCCCCGGGTTCGGGCAGCGTCCCGTACCAGGACGGCCAGCCTCTCGTCCACCAGGCGGCGTGCAGGCAGGTGAGGTCGCTGTACCCGATCAGCACCGGTCCCCGCCGCCGGTTCCGGGCCAGCCGGGCCAGCCCGGGTAGCAGGTGGACCGATCCGTAGCCGCCTCGGAAGGCCCAGATGAACGGATGCCGGAGGGCGGTCCGCAGATCCTGGAGGCGGAGTTCAGGATCCAGCCAGCGGTTGACGCCGGGATGGATGTCGAGCAGCGGGGAGGCGACGGCGGTCAGCCCGGCGGACCGGGCGAAGGCGTCCGCCCGCCGCAGGGCTTCGGCGCGGCGGCGCGGGGATTCGGCCGCGTAGGCGGGGCAGGTCACATAGAGGGTGCGGGACGGGTCGGGCATGGGAGTCGCCGCCCGGCCGCGGATCAGGACGCGGGATCCTCGGAGGCCTCGTCCCCGGTCTCCGGATCGTCCGCCGGGCGTTCCCGGCGCCGGAAGAGCCCTCGGCGCCGGGGGGCCGGCTCGGGTTCCTCCGGGTCGGCCAGCTCCGCCTCCGGGACGGGCTCCTCCGCTTCCGGCTCGTCGGCCGGGGGTTCCCCTTCCGGCTCCGCGTCCTCCTCGGCCTCGGGTTCGGCCTCGGGGCGGTCGCGCCGCCCGAACAGCCGGGAGAAGAACCCGCGGCGCCGGGGGGCGGGCTCGTCGATTTCCGACGTCGGCACCTCTTCGACCGGAAGGGCATCCTCTTCGATGGGCGGCCCGGGGAGCGGGACGTCGTCGTCGGGCACCAGATCCTCGGGCACCGGGACCGCGTCCGGGGACCGGATCAGCTCCTCGAGCATGGGGTCGACGGCGGGCCGGGGGGCGGGCAGATGGTCGGCCGCCCGGTACACGCTGCCCGAGGCCTCGGCGTGGTAGCGGGTGGACACGATCAGCTTCACGAGCTGCGCGAGCACCTCCTGGGAGGTGACATTGGTGGCCGTCTCCATCCCCCGGACGGCCTGGCGGGCCAGGGCGGCGGCCGCCGCCTCGTGCTCCGACCCTTCCCGGAAGAGCTCCTTGGGGTCGATCCGGTTCTCGGCCGCATAGCGGAACACGCCGCTCTGGGCGCCTTCCACCAGCCGGGCGATGGCCTGGAGGGTGGGATCGCGGGGCCTCAGATCGGGATTGGCCATGCGGGTGACCAGCGCCTGCAGGGTCTCCCCCTCGTCGATCCGGGTGGTATACGCGGTGACCACATACGTGTATTCGGTCCGCCGGAACCGGCCGGAACGCTCCTGGACCGACCCCAGGAACATCATGGCGGTGTCCGGCTTCACCGAGGCCATGTCCTCGACGATGGACTCGTGGGCGTACACCGTGCCCAGGCGCTCGGTGGTGAACGCATGGTAGCGGACCCGGTTGAACTCGGTGGACCGCCGGCCCGGCGGAGAGACCATACGGTCCACGAACAGCACGGGGCGGGCCCAGTAGCGGTGGGGCGAATCCAGCAGATCCTGCACCTGCACCATCTGGTACTCGGGGGCCTGCCCGCGGGCCTGTACACCCATCAGCAGACCCAGCGCACATCCCAACCCTAGCCATCGCTTCATGTTCGTGGTCTCCCTGAGGCCGGCGCGTCGTCACCGGCAGGCTACCTTGGCCCCGGGACCGGGATGGGTCAAGCCCTCCCGGCCCCGGAGCGCCCGGGGCATCACCCGTCGCGACGCCGGAAGCCCCGGCGGCGACCACCGCCGCCGCCCTCGCCTCCCTCGCGCCCGCCGCCCCGGAAGGGCCGGCGCTCGCGGCGCTCGCCGCGGTCCTCGCCGCCCCCGCCCTCGTCGCCGCCCTCGCCCGGCTCGGGCTCGGGCAGCAGGGCCTTGCGGCTGAGCCGGATCTTGCCGTCGCGGTCCACGTTGAGGCACTTGACGGTCATCTTGTCGCCGACCTGGCAGATGTCCTCCACCTCGCGGACCCGACGGTGGTCGAGCTCGCTGATGTGCACCAGACCCTCCTGGCCGGGCAGGATCTCGACGAAGGCGCCGAACTCCTTGACGCCCTTGACCGTGCCCTCGTAGGTCGCGCCCACCTCGGGCTCGGCCGTGGTCATCTTGATGTCCTCGACCGCGGCGGCCATGCCCTCGCGGTCGGTGCTGAACAGGTGGATGCTCCCGTCCTCCTCGATGTCGATCTGGACGTGGTAGCTCTCCTCGAGGCGGCGGATGTTCTTGCCTCCGGGACCGATGATCATCCCGATCTTGGACGGGTTGATCTTCACCGTCTCGATGCGCGGGGCGTGCGGCGAGGTGTCCGCCCGCGGCTCGGGGATGACCGAGTCCATGAAGTCGAGGATCTTGCCCCGGGCCTCGCGGGCCATCCGGAACGCGTCCTCGATGTACTCCCACTTCAGGCCGCGCAGCTTGAGGTCCACCTGGAAGCCGGTGATCCCGGTGCGGGTGCCCGCCACCTTGAAGTCCATGTCGCCGCAATGGTCCTCGGTGCCCAGAATGTCGGTCACCAGCTGGGCCTTGCCCGCGTCATCTGTGAACAGGCCGATGGAGATGCCGCCCACCGCCGCCTTCAGCGGCACGCCGGCGGCCATGAGGGCCATCGAACCCACGCAGACCGAGGCCATGGAGCTGGACCCGTTGGAGCCCATGATCTCCGAGACCAGCCTCACCGTGTAGGCGTAGTCCTCGGGCATCACCACCTCGAGGCTGCGCTCGGCGAGGGCCCCGTGGCCGATCTCGCGGCGCCCGGTGCCCATCAGACGGCCCGTCTCGCCCACGCTGAAGTGGGGGAAGTTGTAGTGCAGCATGAACCGCTTGGCCGTGGGGCCGCCGGAGATCGCGTCCAGCGACTGGGCGTCGGACAGGGTGCCCAGGGTGACCGTGGCCAGGGCCTGGGTCTCGCCTCGCGAGAACAGGGCCGACCCATGGGTCCGGGGCAGCACGTCGATCCGGCCGGCCAGCTCCCGCAGATCCTCCATCCCGCGTCCGCCGATGCGCTGGCCGCGCTCGAGCACGTTGCGCCGGGTGATCTCGATCTCGAGGTCGCCCCAGGCGTTGCCGATGGCCTTGGCCTCGGCCTCCGGGAACGCCTCGGCCAGCGCCGCCTTCACCTTCTCCTTGATCTCGTCCACCCGGGCCTGCCGGTCCTGCTTGCCCGCGATGGCCAGCGCGTCGGACAGCTCGTCGCCGCCGATCTCCCGGGCCTTGTCGAGCAGCGTGGTGTCGGCCGGCTCCTCGGGCACCACCTTCTCGGGCAGGCCGCGGAGGCGGCGCAGCTCGAGCTGGGCGTCGAGGATGGGCTGGATGGTCTCATGGGCCAGGCGCATGGCCGCCACCATGTCCGCCTCGGGAATCTCCTTGGCCGAGCCCTCGATCATGATCGGCAGCTCCCGGCCGCCCGCATACAGGAGGTCGAGATCGCTCTCCGCCGCCTGGTCGGGGGTGGGGTTGATCACGAACTCGCCGTCCACCCGGCCGATCCGGACCGCCGCGATGGGGCCCATGAAGGGGATCTCGGAGAGGGTGAGCGAGGCGCTGGCCCCGATGATGCTGAGGGCGTCCGGGGCATGCACCCCGTCCACGCTCAGCAGGTGGTTGATGACCTGGACCTCGTGGATGTAGCCCTTGGGGAACAGGGGGCGGAGGGGCCGGTCGGTGAAGCGGGCGGTGAGGACCTCCTTGTCGGAGGGCCGGGCCTCGCGCTTGAAGTAGCCGCCGGGGAACCGGCCCGCCGCGTAGTACTTCTCGCGGTATTCCACCTGGAGGGGGAAGAAGTCGATGCCTTCGCGCAGCCCCTTGGCCGCGGTGGAGGCCGAGAACAGCACGGTGTCGCCGTGGCGGACCAGGACCGAGCCGCCGGCCTGAAGGGCCATTTCGCCGGACTCGAGGGTGATGACGGTGTCGCCGACCGGGATGTCGACGGATACGGGGGTGTGAGACATGAGCAGGGTGCTCCTTGGGGGTTAATGGATCGACGCGGAGCGAGGCGCGGTCCGGGCCCAGGGCGCGAGCTTCCCTCCCCGGGGGAGGGGGGCGGCCATGGGAATCCGGGTGCGGGGGTGCACGCCGAGGCGATCAGGGGGGTTGGGAAACGCCTGCGGGCCGCGTCAGCGGCGCAGGCCCAGACGCTGGATCAGCTCGGCGTAGCGGGACCGTTCGGTCGCGGCCAGGTAGTCGAGCAGCTTGCGGCGGCGGCTGACCATGATGATCAGCCCGCGGCGGGAGCTGTGATCCTTGCGGTGAATCTTGAGATGCTCGGTGAGCTCGCGGATGCGCTCGGTGAGGAGCGCGATCTGCACGTCGGCGGAACCGGTGTCGCCGTCGTGGCGCCGGTAGTCGTGCTTGATGGCTTGTTTCGTGGTGTCGTCCATAGGATCGGGGCCGGGATGGCCGCTCGTCGGGTTGCTTGCGTTCTCTTGTTCGTCGTGGAAGGCGGGGACTCTAGCCGCCCCCGACCCCGGCCGCAAGCGCCAATTTTCGCCTCCTTGCGGGCGCCGGGCTTTCCCCGGTACGCGCGCTGGGGTAGGGTCGGCCATGGCTCGGTTCTGGCGATATGCGGTCGGTGGGCTCCTCCTGCTGGCCGGGACGGGGTGCGGGGGCGGACCGCCGCCTCCGGCATCGGGCACGCTCGACCCCGCCGACGTGGATGGCGACCGCGCCTTCGCCCTCGTCGAAGGGCTCATCGGGTTCAGCCCCCGCGAGCCGGGCACCGAAGGCGGGCGGCGGGCGGCCGAATGGATCGCGGACCGGTTCCGCGAGGTCGGGCTCGACCCCGAGATCGACGTGTTCACCGACCCCACCCCTGACGGGCCCCTCGAGTTCCGGAACGTCATCGCCCGCCGCCCCGGACGGACCCGCGAGATTCTGCTCCTGGGCACCCACTTCGACACCAAGACCGGCATCGGTCCGAACTTTGTGGGGGCCAACGACTCCGGCTCCAGCACCGGTCTGGTGCTGGAGCTGGCCCGGGTCATCATGGCCTCGGACCTCGCGGGCCCCGAGATCTGGTTCGTGGCCTTCGACGGCGAGGAGGCCCGGGTGCGCTACGGCCCCAACGACGGCCTCCATGGCAGCCGCCGCCTCGCCCGCCAGCTCGTGGAGTCCGGCCGGGCCGACGACGTGCGGGCGGTGATCGTGCTCGACATGGTGGGGGACCGGAACCTCAACGTCTCCATCCCCGCCAACACCACTCCGGAACTGCGCCAGCTCGCGCTCGAGGCGGCGGCGGCGCGGGGACACCGCCGATTCTTCGGGCTTACCCGGGGCCACATCCTCGACGACCACGCCCCGTTTCTCGAGCGGGGGATGCCCGCGGTGCTTCTCATCGACTTCGAATACGGCAGCCGGCCCGGGCTCAACGACTACTGGCACACCGAGGAGGACACCCTCGACAAGCTCTCCCCGGAGAGCCTGCGCATCGTGGGCGAGGTGACCCTCGACATGCTCCGCCGCCTGACCGGGGTCGAACCCTAGTCCCCGACGTCCGCCCCCGCCCCTTCCGCCATCCTTCGCCCGCCGACCGGGGAGACCTTGCCCGGCATGGAAATAACACCTGACGATCGTAGGAGGTTAAATCACTCCTTCCTCCGACCCATCATGGCGCGAAATTCTCTTTGTTTTCGGAGATTGTCGTCTGCCAGGGGTGATTTAGCTGCCGACGATCGTCGAGAGCTAAGGCACGATTTCGGGCTGGCACGGAACGGGTGGACACGGGGCCGGAGGACCGGATCGCGCGGTGTGGACGTAACGATTGACCCCCGGGCGATTCAGGAACTGCGGGAGGCCATGGCCGAGGTCCGGACCTTGCGGGGCATCGTGCCCATCTGCGCCAGCTGCAAGAAGATCCGGGACGACAGCGGGTACTGGGATCAGGTGGAATCCTATGTGGCCAAGCGCACCGACGCGACCTTCTCCCATGGCATCTGCCCGGAATGCATGGCGAAGCTCTTCCCGGATCCCGAGGCCGGACGGGGCCGCCGGCGGCGCCCCTGAACCGCGCCGGGGCCGGGGCGGGCCGTTGACGGCGGGCCGGTTCGCGGCCACACTGACTGGCCATGACGACGCCCGAGCCAGACCCGTCCGCGGACCCGCTGGAGTCCTCGGCCCGCCTTCTGGAGGAGAGCGGCGAGTACAAGGTGGTGCGGCGATACCGGCAGCCGACGGCCTACGCCGAGGATGACGGGTCGCCCACCCGGAGCGCGCTCTTTCTGGACACGGAGACCACGGGCCTCGACCCGGCGTCGGACAAGGTGATCGAGCTGGGCATGGTGCGGTTCAGCTATGCCCTGGACGGCCGCATCTTCCGCATCGAGGAGGAATACGACGGGTTCGAGGATCCGGGGCGGCCCATCCCGGCCGTCATCACCCGGATCACCGGCATCACCGACGACATGGTCCGGGGCCACCGTCTGGACGACGCCCGGGTGGCGGAGATGGTGGGCCGGGCCGACCTCATCATTGCCCACAACGCGTCGTTCGACCGGCAGATGATCGAGCCGCGCTACCCGCTCTTCGCGGACAAGGCCTGGGCCTGCTCCATCCAGGACGTCCCGTGGTCGGCGGAAGGCATGGAGAGCGCCAAGCTCGAGTATCTGGCCTACCAGTTCGGCTTCTTCTACGAGGGGCACCGGGCCGTCCACGACTGCAAGGCGGGCATCCATCTGCTGGCCCAGACCTTGCCCGGATCGGGGCGACCGGCCATGGCCGCGCTTCTGGAGAGCGCGCGGGGGGAGACCAGGCGGATCTGGGCCGAAGGCAGCGCGTTCGAGACCAAGGACCTGCTCAAGGCCCGGGGCTACCGCTGGCACGCCGACCGGCGCTGCTGGTACACCGATGTCCCCGCCGCCGCCCTGGAGGACGAGCTGGCCTGGCTGCGCGCGGACATCTTCCGGACCCGGAGGCTCCAACTCCCCGTCGACACCCTGAACGCCTTCACCCGCTATTCGTCCCGCGTGTAGAAATCGGAGGTTGCGCATCCGGTTCCCATGCGGTATCCATGCATTCAGCCCGGGAGCCCTCATGAGGGGGGGTAAGAACGGGAATGAGCAACCCTGGAGAATGACATGCGCATGCGCGAGTGGATGGCCTTGGGCCTGGTGGCGGCGATTTTCGCCGGATGTGAGAGCGGACCCCATTTCGCCACGGACGGGGCGGGGGACGGGGGCGCCGAGGACGAATCGTCCGAGGGCGGCGGGAACGAGGATTCCCTGATCGATCTGTCGAAGGTGGTGTGGTTGCACGCCGACGTCTCGGGCTGGCCGGTGACCAGCGAACTCACCGTGAACATCGGCGGGGGAAGCATCACCCTCGACTACGACGCCAAGGGCGAGTGGCCCGCGACCTCGATGCAGGGGACGGCGGTGAACGCCAACCCGTGGATCTTCGTGAACGTGGACGGAACCTGGTACGCGGCCACCTGGGAGTGGTTCCGTCCCGGGCAGGTCACCAAGCCCATGAGCGTGGTCGAAGGCGGCCATATCGGGCAGTCGCCCCTCCAGTCCTTCCAGCCCAGCTCCGGCGAGACCTACGGATTCATGGTGAGCACCCCGGCCCGGGGCAGCCAGCGGACGCTCAACGAGCGGACGGCAGTGGTCATGGCCGTCTGGCCCTGACCGACGGGCCGAATCAGGAATCCCGGCGGATCCGCAGAAGGTGACGGGCCGGGGAGACGAGGTTGACCAGCAGCCGGGCCCGGGGATAGGGCGACCGGATGTTGCGCAGGGCGGGGGCGAGGTGCTCCGACGCGCCGGGCTCCAGCCGGAGGCGCGTCGTCCCGGCCTTCAGCCGACCTCCAGCCTCGGGGATGATCACGGTCTCCCCGGCCGCCAGAGGCCGGACGCCGGCCCCATCGTCCCATCCCGTCCCGGCCGCGACCTCGAAGGCTAGAGCCAGGGGCATCCGGGCACTGGCGCAGTCCGCCTCGAAGCGCACGTCGACGGACTCGGGGGCCATGGCGACCTCCAGATCGGCGACCATGGGATCGGTCGGGCGCCAGGGCCGCTGGACCAGCGCCTCGTCCCATCGGTCCGGGGGCACCGGTCGCCCCAGGGGGAGTTCGTACCCGGGGCGGTGACCGGGCATGGCCCCGTCGAAGCGCATGCGCAACCCCAGGTCGATGGAGGCGACCGACGCGGGCCGAAGCACGCCCGCCCCGAAGATGGCGCTATGGACTTCCAGGCTCAGGATGTCGACGTCGCCCCA
Organism: PVC group bacterium; assembly: GCA_003566475.1. Classification (GTDB taxonomy): domain Bacteria; phylum Verrucomicrobiota; class Kiritimatiellia; order SS1-B-03-39; family PXDE01; genus PXDE01. The sequence goes on from PXDE01000123.1 coordinate 11,779, forward strand.
GACCAGCCGCAGGCGGCTGGGGCCGGCGCCGAACAGGGACAGGCTGCGGTCGGCGTCGCGGAGCCGGCGAAGCCCGACCCCGGGAAACCACCAGGCCCCGGACGCCATCGGCACCGGGCCCCCGATCCGGTCCATCCCGACGCCCCGCATCTCCAGGGCCAGCCAGAGCGCGGCGGATGCCCGGGGAGCCTCGTCCCGCGCCATAGCCTGCGCCCATAGCCAGGCGGCCAGCCCCTCGTGCGCCGGATCGGCGTCCCGCGCCTGGACCAGGCAGGCCGCCATGGCCAGCGGCAGATCGCGGCGCCCGTGGTCCTGCCGGGTGGACAGGCCGGTCTCCACCGTGCCGTCGGGATGGAGCAGCGCCCGGAACAAGTCCAGGTTCCGGCGGGCGGCCTCGCCTCCCTCCCGCCACGACGCCAGGCGTTCGAGCAGGAACAGGGACCGGTTGCTGACCGCGTCGTACACGACCGGACTTCGTTCCAGGAAGAATCCGTCGGCATCGGCGTCCGGCCCCTCGGCCAGATAGGCGTCGAGCGCGGGATCGGTCTCACCGGCCAGATCGGGGAACCGGGCCCGGGCCTGGGCCAGGGCGGATGCGATCACCCACCGGTGGTTGGGCGTATGGAACCCCCCGGAGGCGATGCCCGGCACTGCCCGACGCACGAATGTGTCCATGGCGCGGACCAGATCGGGGCCACCGGGCGTGCGGGTCAGGTCCGCCTCCGCGACCTCGAGCAGACGCAGCCAGAGCTGGGCGATAAAGGCGGCGTCCGGGGCGGAGTCGGGGTTGCAGTCAAGGAGATCGGTGAGCCCATTGGGGCGCTGGGCCCGGAGCATGGCCTCGGCGGCGAGGCGGATGCCCTGGGGAACCTCCGGCCACCGGCCCGAGGCCGCGAGCAGGCCGCCCAGGGCGACCAGGTGGGCGGTGCCCCCATGGCTCGCGTCCGGAAGCCCCAGGACCGCATGCCGGGTCAGGCCATGACCCGGCTCTCCTGGATCGGTGACTTGCCGGTCCAGAAGGCTGCGGGCCGCCCGCTCGAGCGCGGGCCAGAGGTCGTCGAGGGTGAACGCGGAGGCAGGGGGCATGAGCCGAGTTCTACCCTGAAAGCTCACCGGGATGCACACGCAAACGTCCCCCGTGCCCTCCCGGCGGGCCGGGCTCAGCCGGGGTCGCTGGCCGCGGTCTCCGTCGGCTTCAGCAGGCCGACGTAGTCCCGCAGGATGTTCAGGGCCTCGTCGAGAATGAGGTCGGCGCGGGGCTTCGCGTCGTCGTCGTCCTCCAGGCCGGCCGGGGAGGCGGCCCGCAGCACGTCCTCCTGAAGCTCCTCGACCTTGCGGTCGCGGCGGGCCAGGTCGAGCCGGAGCTCGTAGTCGAGCGGCACGGTCTCCCGACGCAGGCGCTCGCCGAGCCGCCCGACCAGCGTCTCGTAGGCCGTGAACCGGGCGTCACGCTCGCGCCGGCTCCGCGACCCGGTCTCCAGGACGGTCGCGATGTCGGCCAGGGGGACCAGGGGCTTGAACTCCAGAGGATCGATTTCCGACCAGGGCAGCACGTTGGGAAGGTATTCCTCGCCGATCTCCATCACGTCGAGGGCGGAGGGCACCACGATGTCGGGGGTCACGCCCCGGAGCTGGGTGGAGCCGCCGGAAACCCGGAAGAAGCCGGCGGTGGTGACCTTGACCGCCCCGAAGTCCCGGGACTGAGGATGGAGGGGGATGAGGGTCTGGACGGATCCCTTGCCGTGGGTCCGGGAGTCGCCCACCACCAGGGCGCGGCCATGGTCCTGGAGGGCGGCGGCCAGAATCTCCGAGGCCGACGCGCTGAGCCGGTTGACCAGCACCACCACCGGTCCGCCGTACACGAACGGGGCGTCCTCCTCGCCCAGCACCACCAGGCGCTCCTCGAGGGGGGACTTCACCTGGACGACCGGGCCGGCCGGGAGGAAGAGGCGGGTCATCTCGACCGCCTCGGGGAGCGAGCCTCCGCCGTTGTTGCGGAGGTCGAGGAGCACGCCGTCGACCTTGTCGCGAAGCTCCTCGAGCAGACGGCGGACGTCGCGGGCCGAGCTCCGGGGCTCGACGCCCTCCTCGGCGTCGTAGCGGCCGCTGTAGAAGTCGGGGACGGTGATCACCCCCAGCCGGAACACCCCGTCCTCGCCGCCCGGCAGCTCCCGGACCTCGGCCCGGGCCCCGCGCTCCTCGAGACGGATGTGGTCGCGGACCAGGGAGATCTCGCTGACGGTGGCCCCGGTGGGATCGGACGCCGGGACCACTTGCAGCCGAACCTTGCTGTCGACCTCCCCCCGGATAAGCCGGACGGTGCGATAGAGGGGCCAGAACCGGGTGTCGACGATGTCCTCGTCGTCCTGGCCGACGCCGATGATGCGGTCGCCGGGCTGCAGCCGGCCGTCGAGATCGGCGGGCCCCCCCGGCACCAGGCGTTCCACTTTGGCCGCGCCGTCATCCAGGCTGAGGACGGCCCCGATGCCGGTGAGCGAGAGCTTCATGCCGATGTCGAAATCCTCGAGGGCCCGGGCCGACATGTAGTTGGTGTGGGTGTCGTAGGCCCGGGCGAAGGCGTCGAGGTACTGCTGGACCACCCATTCCTCGTCGTGGCCCAGGATCACGGTGCGGAACTGCTCGAGCGACCGCAGGATGGCCTCCTGGGGGGTGTGGAGGGGGGCGGGGGCGTCCTCGGCGCCCTCCTCGCCGTCCGCGTCGGCCTTCTCCGCCTCCAGCTCCCGGGCGATGCGGTGGGACAGGTACTGGTGGCGGAGCTTCTTGCGCCAGACCCGGTCCTGGTCCTCGGCATCCTGGGGCCAGGGGGCTTCCCGGCGCTTGAGGGTCCAGGTGTCCTCCGAGGCGGGGTCGAAGGGCTCCTCCAGCACCTCGCGGGCGAAGGCCACCCGGTCTTTGACCCGGTTGCGGAAGACGTCGAACACGTCGAACGCGAACCGGAGGTCGCCGGCCCGAAGCCGCCGGTCGAGCCCGTCCAGCTCCTCGGCGAAGGTGTCGATATCGCTCTGCAGGAAGAACGTGTGGTCGAAGTCGAGCGAATTCAGGTAGTTGTGAAAGGCCCGCTCGGCCAGGGTTCCGTCCAGCCGCTGGTGGGAGAAATGAAATCTCGGCAGCCGGAAGGCCACGGCCCGGGCCACGATCTCGCTGTGCCGGGTGGGGGCGAGCGGAGGGGTGGAAGGCTCGTCGGCCCGGAGCGCCGGGGCGACCGCCACGAGGAGGGCGAGGGCAAGCTGCGTGGGTTTCAATGGGGATCCTTTGCCTGGGGTTGGGTCCGAGGAGAAATGTACGCTGAATCGGGGAGAAAGACAGGACGGAGGGAGGATCCGTTCAATGTCGAGACCGGTTCGTCGGAATTTTCGAAACCATCGGGACCTTGTGCTTGACATGAATCTGACCTTCTGCACGATGGAAGGGTGACGGCTCGGATCGAATCCAAGGGGGCCCTGCCCATGCGTATCTTCTGTCTGACGGCGATGTTGGTGATCGGATACTTCTCGGTGCTGATCGGCTGACATCCGCGCCGATGTCGCCCTCGCCAGGGGAAGCCATCGGAGTGGGAGTCAGTCTGCCGGTTCCGCAGGGGGGGCGTCGGCGTCCTCGGGGGGAGCCGTCTCCGCCGGGGCGGCCTCTTCGGCGTAAACCCCCATGGCCCTGAACTTTTCGTAGCGTCCGGCCAGAAGCTCGTCCCCGGACAGGCGGCTCAGCTCGTCGAGATGGCGGCCGATGGCTTCGCCCAGCCTCCGGGCCATGGCCGGGGGATCCTGATGGGCTCCCCCCAGCGGCTCGGGCAGGATCTCGTCCACCAGGCCGGCCTGATGGAGATCCTGGGCGGTGAGCTTGAGGGCCTCGGACGCCCGGTCGGCGAAGGCCCGGTCCTTCCAGAGGATGGCCGCGCACCCCTCGGGGGAGATCACCGAGTAGTAGGCGTGCTCGAGGATGAGGATGCGGTCCCCCACCCCGATGCCCAGGGCGCCCCCGCTTCCGCCTTCGCCGATCACGGTGACCACGATGGGCACGGGGAAGGTGAACATCTCGCGCAGGTTGACGGCGATGGCCTCGGCCACATGCCGCTCCTCGGATTCCAGGCCGGGGAAGGCGCCCGGCGTGTCGATGAGGGTGACGATGGGCACCCCGAACCGGGCGGCCAGGCGCATCAGCCGCAGCGCCTTGCGGTAGCCCTCCGGCCGGGGGCAGCCGAAATTGCACTCGAGGTTGGTCCTGGTGTCGCGTCCCTTCTGGGTGCCGAGGATGAGCACCCGGCGGCCGCCCAGGGTTCCGAGTCCGCCCTGGATGGCCCGGTCGTCCCCGTAGAGGCGGTCGCCATGAAGCTCGGTGAAATCGGGCACCAGGGCCTCGAGGTAGTCGCGGGTGTAGGGCCGCTGGGGATGCCGCGCCACCTGCACCTTCTGCCAGGGGGAGAGATCCCCGTAGATCTTCTGGCGCATGGCCTGGATCTTCTTCTCCATGAGGCCCGCCTCGGCGTCTACATCGACCTCGCCCTTGGCGCTGAGCGCGCGCAGCTCCTCCAGCTTGGCCTGGAGGTCGGCGATCGGCTTCTCGAAGGGAAGGAGAGTCAGGGGGGGCATGGCGTCATTCCGGGGGTTATTCGGTGATGGTCACCGGGGTGCCGACCGGGAGCAGTTCGAAGAGTTCGAGGACATCCTCGTTGAGCAGGCGGACGCAGCCCGCGCTGAGCTGGTGGCCGATGGTCTCCGGCTCCCAGGTGCCGTGGAGGCCATAGCCCCGGACATCGAGGGCCAGCCAGTGGGTGCCCAGCAGATTGTCGGGATGCCCATAGGGGATCACCTTGCCGTCGTCTCGCCACCAGGTGGGGTTCTCGATCCGGTCCACGATCCGGAAGCTGCCTTCCGGGGTCCGGGCGAATTCGCCGGTGCCCACCCGGTAGCGTTTGAAGAACCGGTCGTCGAGCCGGAGCACCAGATCGTTCCGGGTCTTGCTGACCTCGACCGAGAACGCGCCCTGAAGGATCCGCAGCCGGTCCCCGACGCGGATGCGGTGGGGATTGGTGATCCGGTTGCTCCGGGAGATCAGCTCGACCGTGGTCCCGTAGCGGCGGGCGAGGATGGCCAGGGACTCGCCCCGCGCCACCACGTGCTCGCGCTTCTCCGGCATCGGGTGGGGGTTGAACACCAGTTCCGTATGGACCCGGCCCAACGCGTGCTCGACGGCGGCCCGGGCCTCGCCGTCCAGCGGGCTCTCCAGCAGTTCGAACAGGCGCTCGCGGGCCTCGCCGAGCTGGCCCCGCGCCTCCAGCGCCTCCGCCTCCTCGAGGCGGGGACGTACGGCCTGGAGCCCCTCCCCCGGGTCGCTCTCCCGGGCCGGCGGCGAGGGATCACGCCTCCGGGAGCGGGACCGCTCGGCGGAGACGGGACGTTCCTCGCTCTCCGGCGCCCCGTTCCCATCGGCAACGGCGGACGGGCCCCCGCAGGCCCGCAGGCCGAGGATGACGGCGACCAGCCCCCCCACCGCCGCGACGAAGGCCGCCAGGCAGCCCCATCGGTTGGAGGGCGGACGCTGGCCGATGATCAGGTCGGTCACCGCAGTCGCTCCAGGTCACGCACAATCATCGAGACCTCAGGGTACCGCCGGTCGGGGTCCTTCGCAAGGCACTTGAGGATCACCTCGTCGATCCCGGCGTGGATGGCGGGGTCGTTCAGGCGAAGCGAGCGGGCCTCCAGCCGCGGGTTGAGGGTGGCCCGGCGCAGCTCCTCCTCGCTCTCCCCGTCGAATGGCTTGTGGCCGCTGAACAGCTCGTAGGCGGCCACCCCGAAGGCGTAGACGTCGGCCCGCTGGTCGAGCTGGTTGCGCCCGAGCAGCTCCGGAGCGAGATAGGCCGGGGTTCCGGGCACGCTGCGGATCCGGAGGGGCCGGGCCGGACGGGGCATGGCCAGGTCGAAGTCGATCAGCACCACCGAGGCGTCGTTCCGGATCAGGATGTTCTCGGGCTTGTAGTCGAGATGGAGAAATCCTTCGCTGTGGACATAGGCCAGGGCCTCCGCCTGTTTGCGCAGGATCTGCAGGCGGTGGCTGGCCAGCAGCGGCGACCGCATGCCCAGCAGCTCGCGCAGGTTGCGCGATTCGACGTATTCAAGCACCATGAACGGCATGTCCTGCCAGGTTCCCATCTCGATGAACCGCACAATGAGCGGATGGTGGAGCTGGGCCAGAATCTCCCCGCCGGAGAAGAAGTTGCGGTACAGCCGCTTGTGGCCATGCAGCGCGGGCTTGAGACAGCGCACCACCACCCGGCCGTGCCGGGCGTGGCTGGCCAGGTACAGGTTGGTCACCCCGCCCCCCATCATGGTGCGGATAATGGTGTATTCTCCCAGACTTCGCAGCTGCATGCCTCATCCCGGATCCAACGGTCGAGAGGCCCGCGGCGTTCCGCCCAGGCGTCCCTCCCGTCATGTGAAAACCGTCCAGAGGATACGGTGAACCGCAGGAAGCCGAAAGATGAAAGTGCGCCGACGCCCGGGGGCCTGGGGACCCTGGCCGCCCTGCTCGGCGCCGCGGTGGCCGCCGCCGCCCTGATCGCCCCCCCCGTCTTCGCCCTCCTGCTCCGGGCGGGCCGCGCCTACCCGGCCGCCCGCGGCCTCCGCGATCTCGACTTCGTGTCGGTGCTCACCCGCTGCCTGCTGGGGGCCATTCTGCTGGCCCTCGCCCTGGGGGGCCGCCGGCTGGGGCTCGTCCCCCTGCTCCGCCGGACCCTGGCCCCCGCCCGCGCCCCCTGGTCCCGCGCCCTCGCCCTCGCGGCGGCCGGCCTGGCCCTCGTCCTCGCCCTCCTGGGGGCCGGCCTGGCCTCCGGAGCCTACGCCCTGCCCGCCCCCCCGGGGATGTCCGGCCTCCTCGCCGCCCTGGCCAAGCTGACCCTGGCCGCGCTGGTCACCGCCCTCCTCGAGGAGATCCTGTTCCGCGGCGCCCTGCACGGCCTGCTGCGCCGGTCCGGGGGGCCGGTGCTGGCCGCGCTGGTGGGATCGGCCATCTTCTCGGCCGTCCATTTCGCCCGGCCCCACCCGGCCATCCACGAGGTGGCCGGGCACTGGTACAGTGGATTCCGCCAGCTCCTTTACCTGTTCCGCCCCCCCGGGGCCGTCTATCCCGGACCGGAGGTGGCCACCCTGTTCGTCCTCGGCCTGGCCCTGTGCGTCCTGGTCGAGCGCACCGGGTCGCTCTGGCCTGCCATCGGCCTGCATGCGGGTCTGGTGGTGGGGATGCGCATGGGCATGGCCTGGCTGGTCCGCACCGAGGCCCCGGCCTTCTGGTTCGGACGCAGCGCGCACATCACCAACTCCTGGGCCGGGGTGGCGGCGGGGACGCTGGTTCTGCTCGCGCTGCTCCGGCGCCCCGGACCGGCCCCCGCCCCGGACGGCCCGCCATGAACGCCGCGGGGCTGTCCTCCGTGGCCCGGTCCGCCCTCGACCTCGTGTTCCCCCGGGTCTGCGCGAGCTGCGGCGGCGCGCCCGGCCCGGACGAGGGCCACCTCTGCGGCGACTGCCGCAGCCGGATCGCCCCCATCCAGCCGCCGTTCTGCCGCCGCTGCGGCTACCCCGCCGGGGGCCGGATCTCCGGGTCCTACCTCTGCCACCACTGCCTCGACCGCAAGGTGCCGTTCGACCGGGCCCGCTCCGCCGCCCATTTCGAGGGCCCCCTGCGCGACCTGGTGCTCCGGCTCAAGTATCACCAGGCCCTGTGGGTGGCCCCCCATCTGGCCGACTGGGCCGAGGCCTGCATCCGGGGGCATTTCGACGGCGACGGCATCCAGGCCCTGGTCCCGGTGCCCCTGCATCCCGCCCGCCGCCGGGCCCGCGGGTTCAACCAGTCCGAGGTGCTGGCCCGCCTGCTCGGGCGGCGGCTGGGGCTGCCCGTGGTCACGGGGGCCCTGGTCCGGGTCCTCGACACCCGCTCGCAAACAAGTTTGACAGCGGCCGAGCGCGTTTCTAACCTCCGGCACGCTTTCGCCCTGAGGAGGCCGACCCGCATCCGCGACCGGCGGGTGCTTCTGATCGATGACGTCATGACCACCGGCAGCACCCTCAGCGCCTGCGCGGAACGCCTCCGCGAAGGACCCGCGGCCTGGGTGGGAGCGGCCACCGTGGCCCGAGGATAGCCATGCCATTCTTCCGCAAACGCACCTATCGAAACGCCGACGGCAAACGCAAGGACATGCCGGGGGGACTTTGGCTCAAGTGCCCGTCCTGCTCGGAGATCCTCTACAAGCGCGAGCTCGACGACAACCTGGGCGTCTGCCGCCATTGCGGCCACCACTTCCAGCTCACCCGCGACCAGCGCATCCGATGCCTGGCCGAGCCGGACTCGTTCGTCGAGTTCGACACCGGCATCACCAGCGTGGACGTGCTCGGCTTCACCGGGACCGACTCCTACCCCGACAAGCTGGCCGGCAACATCCGCAAGACCGGCCACAAGGACGCGGTGTCCTGCGGCGAGGCCCGGATCGGGGATCACGAGGTCGCCCTCGGGGTGATGGATTTCAGCTTCCTCGGGGCCAGCATGGGCTCGGTGGTGGGGGAGAAGGTCACCCGCCTGTTCGAACATGGCCTCGAGCGCCGCCACCCGGTGGTCCTCTGCTGCGCCTCCGGCGGAGCCCGCATGTACGAGGGCATGTTCAGCCTCATGCAGATGGCCAAGACCAGCGCCGCCATCGCCCGGCTCAACGCCGCCGCCGTGCCCTACATCCCCGTGCTCACCCATCCCACCATGGCCGGGGTCATGGCCAGCTTCGCCACCCTCGGCGACGCCATCCTCGCCGAGCCCGGGGCCCTCATCGGCTTCGCCGGCCCCCGGGTGATCAAGGAGACCACCCAGCAGGAGCTGCCCGAGGGCTTCCAGCGGGCCGAGTTCCTGGAGAAGAAAGGCCTGATCGACCTGGTCGTCCCCCGGAGCGAGCTCCGGGCCACCCTGGCCCGGCTGCTCGACTTCCTGTGCCCGAGCCCCGCCGCCCCCGAGCCCGTGTGAGCCTCCCCGACCCGGCGGCCGACCGGCCCGCCGGCGACCCCGCCTGGACCCGGATCTTCGGGCGGCGCGGGGCCCCGGTGAAGTACAACCTCGACGCCACCCTCGCCTTCGCCGAATGGCTGGGCCGCCCCGACCGCGCCTTCGCCGCCCTCCACGTGGCCGGCACCAACGGCAAGGGCACCGTGTGCGCCGCCCTCGAGGCCATCGCCCTCGCCGCCGGCCTCCCCGTCGGGCTCAACACCTCCCCCCATCTCATCCACTACCGCGAGCGGTTCCGGATCGGCGGCCAGGCCGTGTCCGACGCCGAACTGGCCGCCCTGGCCGCCGAGCTGGAGGTCCGCGAGGCTACCATGGCCGCCGCCGGCAAGGGGAACCGGGTCTCGTTCTTCGAGTTCACCACCCTGCTCGCCTTCGAGCTGTTCCGCCGCCGCGGGGTGCGGCTGGGCGTGGTCGAGGTGGGGCTGGGCGGCCGCCTCGACGCCACCAACATCCTCGAGGCCCCGCTCGCCTGCGCCATCACCAGCATCTCCAAGGACCACATCAAGGTGCTGGGCGGCACCCTCGAGGCCATCGCCCGCGAGAAGGCGGGGATCATCAAGCCCGGCCGCCCGGTGGTGCTGGGGCGCATCCCCGACCGGCCGCGGCAGGCCATCGAGGCCGTCGCCCGCGAGCGCGGGGCCCCCTGCTTCCGGGCCGAGGATCTGGTCTCGGTGGAGATCCGCGGCCTGTCCGACGCCGGACAGATCCTCCACATCGACACCGACGAGGGGCCGCTCCCGCCGGTTGCCCTCCCCTTGTTCGGCGAGGCCCAGGCCGCCAACGCCGGGCTGGCCGTGGCCACGGCCCGCGTCGCCTTCCGCGCGATGGGGCTGCCCCTGCCCGCCGAGACCCTGGCCGCCGGGCTGGAGCGGATCGACTGGCCCGCCCGCACCCAGGTGCTGGCCCGCGACCCCCTGGTGCTGCTCGACGGCGCCCACAACCCCGGCGGGGCCCGCGCCCTCCGCCGGGTGCTCGGGACGCTCCGCCCCGGCCCCCGCCGCTGGGCCCTCGTCTTCACCTGCCTGGCCGACAAGCATCTCGAAGGCTGGGTCACCCCCATCCGGTCCCACGTGGGGGCATGCTGGGCGGTGGGGATGCCCGACCATCCCCGGGGCCAGACCGCCCGCGCCCTCGCCGCCCGCCTGCGCGGCCTTGGCCTCGACGCCCGCGGAGCCCGCCTCGACCGCGCCGTGGCCGCCGCCCGCGCCTGGGCCCGCGACCACGACGGCGCCGTCTGCATCGCCGGCTCCCTCTACCTCGCCGGCGACGTCCTCGAACGGCGCGACGAGCTGCTGGGCCCGGGCGAAGCCGTCACCGTGTAGGATCCCAGCGTGGCGCCCCGCCGCAACCAGATGAACCACAGAGGTCGCGAGGGGGTACGGAGGTTCGCCGAGGGATGAGGAGTGGCAGAGGACGGTTCGCGGGGGCGAGCAGCGTTTGGGCGACAGAAGAGGCCGCCCCCCCAAGGCCACGTCCGGGTGGGCGGCCCCCCGTAGTCCGCTTTCTGCGAAAGCGGACCGCGCACGAAACGAGCCTGCCCAAGCGGAAGAAGAGCCACCGCCCAGCCTTCCTCCCGCCCGGTGCCGCCACAGATGCCGCTCTCCGCCTGCCTCGCGCCGGGGGCTTCCCCCTTGTGGCGGCCGTTCGACCGAGTCTTCGAGGAAGAACGGCTCCGGGCGGGGGACGAGGGAGAGGACGACGCGGGA
>PXDE01000146.1 GCA_003566475.1 PVC group bacterium
CACGCGGAAGGCCACGTCCGGCTTCGCGCAGACGCTACGCCGCGACAGGTCCGGCTTCGCGCAGACGCTACGCCGCGACACGTCGGAGCGTGGCCCTACGTGGGCCGCCGGCCGCCTGTCCAAAAAAGGCAGGCGAATCGTCGGATTCGGCGTATCGCTCCGGAGCGCTCCGGGGTAGGATGTCTGGGGTCGGCAGGGATCCGCGGCGCCGGGGCGAATCAGCGCCGGGATCGCCGGAGCCAGAACGAATCTACCCGGAGATGGTCTTGAACTGCGAATCACCGCGGCGGCGGAACGAGGACATGGGGGCCCCACCCACCCCGGCCTTCCCTCGGCTCCGCTCGGAACAGGTCGGCCACCCCTTTCGACTTCGCCAGGCTACGCCGCGACACGCCGAGGGAGGGGATGGACGCGAATCATAGAGTGAAGGAACAGGGTCATGGCCGCCCGCCGTCCCGGTCGGGCTTCACCCTGATCGAGCTGATGGCGGTGATGATCATCATGGGGATCATGATGGGCCTGGCCGTGCTGGGGGTGCAGAGCATCAGCACCCACATGGCGGTGCGGCACGGGGCGGGCGGGGTGCAGGCCGCGCTGGGGGCGGCCCGGCAGCATGCCATCACCACCTCGACCCGCGCCTATGTGCTGTTCTTCCGGCCCGACACGGATTTTTCGGGCCTGGAGGATCTCCGGCACCTGGCGGGCCGGGGGTACGCGGTCTATGCGGTGGAGCCGGCGAGCGGACGGGCCTATTTCCTGACCGAATGGCGATCCCTGCCCGAGGGGGTGGTGTTCGACACCGGCCGGACCTCGGGCGACAGCGTGTTCGCGGACACCCCGGCCAGCCGGGCCACCGGGGTCGAGATCAAGCGCGACGATTTCGAGACCTCGGGGGCGTTCCGGAGCCTGACCCTCGACGCGGTGGCCTTCCGGCCCACCGGGGCCACCTATAGCCGGTCCGGGTACACGGTGCCCCTCATCGAGGGCTGGGTCGAGGTGGACGCCGACACCGGGCTCCCGGCCGTCCGTCCCAAGGAAGGCGCCTCCACGGCCCGCGTGGTGGTGCGGGCGGTGACGGGAACCGCCAGGGTGGAGATGCCCTGACCCGGCGGTCAGGCGAGCCGCCGCTTGTCGCGGTAGCCGGTGGGGGATTCCCCGGTGTGGGCGCGCATGAAGCGGGAGAGGTGCTCGGGGTTCTCCATGCCGCAGGCGAGGGCGACGCGGGTGACCGGCCAGTCGGTCTCGAGGAGAAGCTGGCAGGCCCGGGCGACCTGGCGGCGGCGGATCTCCTGGGCCGGGGTGCGGCCGAGGACGGCCTGGAACCGCCGGTCGAGGGTGCGGCGGACCACGCCGAGATCCCGGGCCAGTGCGCCCACATGGAAGGATCCCAGCGGCTCGGTCTCGATCCGATCGAGGGCCCGGGCCACCAGGTCGTCCTCGACCGCCCAGAGCCCGGTGGACTTCCGTTCGACCACGGTCAGGGGCGGAATCCGCTCCACCCCGTCGGGCGGGGGGCGGCCGCGCAGCCAGTCGAGCAGGATCGCGGCCGCGCGATGCCCGAGGCGGTCCACGGCCAGCTCGATGCTGGTGAGGGGCGGGCGGCTGGTCTCGCAGAGCATCTCGTCGTTGTCGGTGCCCACCACCGCGATGTCCTCGGGGATGCGAAGGCCCGCCCGCTCGAGGACGGGCAGCACCCGGAAGGCCACCGCGTCGGTGCGGCAGTACAGGCCGAAGGGGCGGGGGAGGTCGCGCGTCTGCGCGGCCAGGGCGTCGGCGTCGCGTCGCTCCCCGGCCAGCTTCAGATCCAGGTCGTGGCAGACCCGTCCCGCCGCCTCGACCGTCCGGCGGAACGCCGCCTTGCGGGCATCCAGAACATCGCGGCCGGGCAGCCGGAGCACGGCGAAGGTCCGGAGGCCCCGCTCCAGCAGGTAGGTGGCGGCCATGCGGCCGATGGCCTCGTTGTCGGTGGTCACCGACACCCGGGCGAGCCGGACCCCGAAGCTGGACAGGTTGACCAGCGGGAGGCCGGCCGGTTCCGTAAGCCTGGGCAGGAGGCGGGTGAGCACCGTCCCCAGCACCGCGTCGGCGCTGGCGATCTCGGCCCGGAGCAGGCGGTGGTTGTGGACCTCGGCCAGGTGGAGGCTCCAGGGCACGGCGTGCTGCCGGGTGAACGACGCCACGCCCAGAAAGATCTCCCGGGTGAAGGCCTGGCCCATCTCGCCCACGAAGGCCACCCGCCAGGGGCCGTTGGAAACCGCGCGTCTGCCCATGCGCCCACCCTCCCACAGGCCGTCCAAATCCGTCAAGTCGCTTTACCGGATCGGCATGTACCGATGGGCGTTGCCCGGGTATGGTATTGGATATCGACAGGATGGTCGTCGACCGACGAAGCAGGAATCAGGATGAAGAACCGCGAATGGATCCAGCGCGGCCACCGGCCGCAACCAAGGGGAAGAACCACGAATGGACACCCATGGACACGAATCGGGAATGGGGAGGGAACCCCGTAGGTCCGGATTCCGATCCGGACCTTTCCGGGTCGCCTTGCCAAACCGCGGAATGGGCCAGATCGGAAGTCTGGCCCTACGGCGGTCGCCCTTCCCTTTGGAGTGCGGGAGTGTGACTCCCGCTTTTCCACGTTCGGGGTGCCCGACCCGGGCCGCCCCGCCCAGCGCCACGGGCCGGCCGCAGCGGCGGAACCCCATGTTCCGCGCTCCAAACCTCCGGTCCCCGATGGTGCCCGTGGATCCCGCGTCGCGGGATCCGCGTTCTTCCGGCCTGGTCGCGGCCGGACGTCGCCCCATGTCCGGCCGCAGTCCCGCCAGGCGTGCGGCCGGGTTCTCCCTCATCGAGCTGCTGGCCGTGGTGGGGATCCTGATCGTGCTGGTCACCCTGCTGTTCCCGGCGGTGGCCCGGCTCATGCGGGTGACCGAAGTGCGCCGGACCCAGGTCGAGGTGAACCGGATCGCCGACGCCATCCGGAGCTACTACATGGAATGCGGGCAGTTTCCCTATCCCGGCCAGCCCAGCCACTGGTACCACAATACGGAGGCGAATCTGCGGACCATGTACGAGCGGCTTTCCGACCCGGCCCAGAACCGGGCCCGGCGGGTGTTCCTGGACCTGCCCCTGGACGAGGACGGCCTGCTGCGGGATCCCTGGGGGAACTTCTACCGGGTGATCCTGTTCGACCCCGACAAGAGCGCCCGGATCGGGGGGGACGGCTGGGCGGGCTCGGGCAGCGAGGTGACCTCGACCGGGGGCCAGATCGCGGTGGTGCGGTCGCTCGGCCCCAACGGCGTTCTGGACCCCTTTAGCGCGAGCGGAAGCGATGACATTCTCTCGTTCAAATAGGCGCCTCCGGAACGCCCGCGGGTTCTCCCTGGTCGAGACCGCCCTGGCGGTGGCCGTGGTGGGGGTGGGGATTCTGGGGGTGATGGGACTGTTCCCCACCGGGCTGGAGCTGAACCGCCGCTCCCTGCGCGACACCCTGTCCACCCAGTTCGCGGCGGTGGTGCTGGAGGGGTTGCAGGCCGAGCTGGCCACCCGGGGGCATTTCGGGGATCTCGAAAGCATCCAGATCCCGGTGCAGACCGCCCTGTGGCGGGCCGACCCGCCGGCGGTCACCTTCCGGCACGTCCCCGAGCTGGTGCGGATCGCCGACGAGGCGGACCCGGACATCTGGATCGCCGACCTCTGGTACCGCCTGGACTGGCTTCCCGTGCACCGGCTGGAGGCCCGGGGCGAGGTCACCTCCTGGAACCATGTGGACGGGACCGGAGAGCGGACCGGGCCGGCGGTGCTGGAGATCCCGCATCCCCATATGCGGCGGGCCCGGCTGGTGGTGTGGGCGGGGGAGAACACGGACCTCACCGAAATCAACGTGCCGTCCGGGGGCGACGCCTGGGCGGGGCGGGTGCAGACGCTCCCCAACCTGCGCATTCCTCGGCACGAGGGCGGAGGCCACCTCTCCGAGCGGCGGAGCTACCGCAACGTGAGCGCGGTCTTCTATTACCTGGATTTCTACCGTTATGACTAGGCGGCGCGACTCCATGGCCGGGTGCGGGCCGGGTCCGCGCGGGCGGGCCTTCACCCTGGTGGAGATGATGGTGGCCATGGCCTTCCTGTCCGCCATCATCCTGATCGTGGCCCGGGTGCTGGCCGGGGTGTCGGACGCCTGGGAGATGGCGAGGCGGCGCACCGAGACGGCGGCGGCGGCCCGGCTGCTGTTCGACCTCATCCACCGCGACCTGGCCGCCGCCGCCGTGGAGCCCGGCCTGCCCATGGTGGTCGGCGACGCCGGCCTGCGCTTCCACACCCACCGTCCCGTCGCCGATCCCGACGGGCGCGACGGCTACCGCACCCTGATCCGGGCGGACTACGCCCTCGCCGCCGGGGTGGCCTCGCCCTCCGCCACCGCCGCGTTCCGGCGCCGCCAGGCCGACTGGGAGACCGGCCGGTCCGCCCCGGACGCCGGTGCGCCGTGGGAGGAGCTCTACCCCTATGTCCGCGCCTTCCGGGTGAAGGCCTACCAGCGGCCGGGGGAGGAGGTCTCGGGCACCCTCACCTCCATGCCCGCCTACCTCGACCTCTATCTGGAGCTGGCCTCCCCGGATGACGCTGCCGTGCTGGGCGACATGGTGGCCGAGCGGCGGGAGCGGGTGGTGCAGCGCTTCGCGATGCGCATGGCTCCGGGCGCCGCCGGATCCGGCTCGGGGATGGCTCCATGAGACACCGGATCGCTCCTCCGGCCTCCCCGTCCGCATCCGGTCCGCCCCGGCGCGGGATGGCCCTCATCCTCGCCCTCGGGCTGCTGGCCATCCTGTTCGTGTCCGGGGTGAGCTTCGCCATGTTCGCCCGCATGGAGCGGATGGCCTCCGGGAACTACCAGTCGGAATACCTGGCCCGGCTGCTCGCCCAGTCCGCCCTCCACCGGGCGATCGCCGACATCGACCGGTCATTCCACGAGGCCGTGGTGGCGACCCACCCCGTGCTGCACGCGCCCTGGACGGTGCGCCCCCCCGACAACGAACTGTCCGGCGCCGGCTACCAGAACGCCGTCTGGGACCATCTTCGCATCAGCGGCACCCTCGATTTCATTCCGGCCGCCCTCCGGCCGGCGGTCGAGGCCGCCTCGCCCCCCTACAACGACGCCTGGCACCCCCATACCATCAGCCTTTTCGACGAGGAGCTGCGCGACCACCACGAGCGGTGGGGGCCCGAGCCGTTCTACGCCGACGCCGACGGCAACCGGGCTGTCGAGTTCCACACCGCCCAGGGCCATGGCCGGTGGAGCTACCTGGTGGTCAATCTGTCCGGGCTGGTCGATGTCAACGCCGCCCCCGAGGCGACGCTGGCCGCCCTGGCCGAGGTGGCCGACGCCGGGGGCCTGGTCGCCCGGCGTGGCGACCTGCCCTACCGGGACAACGCCGATCTGGCCCGGGCCGAGCTGGGCCGGGGACTGGCCGCCACCCCCGCCCACCTCGCCCCCTATCTGCGCCATCGCCCGGGGGTCTGGAACCGCAGCCAGAACCGCCCCGCCACCGCGGATGAGGTGGTGGATCTGTCGGTGCCGCTGGAGGAGATGGAGGATCCGGACTGGGAGGCGCGGTTCCGCTCCGCCCTGACCGCCTCGGGGATCCCCGAGGCGTGGATCCAGGACCGGATCTACCTCGGCCTGCTCGACTACGTGGACGAGGACGTGGTGCCCCGGGCCCTCGACACCTGGACCACCGAGTCGG
>PXDE01000554.1 GCA_003566475.1 PVC group bacterium
CGAATATGCCACACCCAACGCCGGTGTCGAGCCGCCGCAGCACTCTTGCGCTTCTTGCGGGTCATTCGGCCGGAGGCAGGCGCCGAATCCGCCGGGCCGGGCTCGTTCGTGTTCGTCCCCATGGGGTCAGCCAGGAATGGCCGACCTACGAGGGGGGGCGCGGTTCGGGTCGGTTCCAAGGTCTGGACGGCCTCAAAGGGGCGATATCAGGATCCTGGCCCGCGCCTGGATCCAAGGCGGATCACCCGAACAAGGCCAGAACGCCCAGTCTCGAATCGCCGCCGAACCGCTCGATCTCCGCCGTCCGGAGCCGGAGGGTCGCCTCGATCTCGGAGGTGGTGCAATTGCCCAGTCGGACCCAGATCACCTTGGGCGGATGGCCGGCCATGGCGCTTCGGTCGCTGAAATCAGCGTCCTTGGTGACGATCACAAATCCATGGGTGCGGGCATACTCCCAGACCGGTCCATCGGGTTCTCTGTCCAGCCCGAGATTCTGCACGTGCTCGGAACCAGGAAACAGGTCGGCCAGATCAGGCGCCAGTCGCGGGGACAGGTTCTGGTCGAACAGCAGCTTCACGCACGGAGCACCATCTGCTGGCGCTCCCGGTCGGCCGCATACTGGAGGCAGGCGCGGATGTCATCGGCCTCGAGATAGGGGAAGTCCCTGAGGATCTCCTCATGAGTCATGCCCGAGGCCAGGTACTCCAGCACGTCGTAGACGGAGATGCGCATCCCCCGGATGCAAGGTTTCCCTCCGCGCTTGCCAGGCTCGACGGTGATCCGATCCATGTAGGTCTTCATGGTCAGACTCTACCATCGTTCCCTCCAGGCGACTACCCGGAATCCCGCGCCCGCCAACGTCGGGTTTCGGCATGGCCCCGATTCCGCCGCCCCGCCGTAGGTCGGGCATTCCTGCCCGGCCCTCGCGCCGGAGCTGATCCGGACGCATGTCCCCGGCACGGCCCCACCGACAGTGAATCGCCTGGCCGGGCACGGTCCTGGTCGTCCCCATGGGGTCAGCCAGGAATGGCCGACCTACGGGGGCTACTCGAAGTGGAGGCGGCCGATGTCGGTGCGGTGCTGGGCGCCGGGGAAGGTGACGGTGGCGGCGGCGGCGTGGGCCCGGGCCACCGCCTGCTCGCGGGTGGGGGCGCGGGCGACGAGGCCGAGCACCCGGCCGCCGTGGACCTCGAACCGGCCGTCGGTATTGCGGCGGGTGCCGCTGTGGATGACCTGCACCTCCGGCACCTGGTCGAGCCCCTCGATGACGCCGCCGTCGCCGGAGGAACGCGGGTAGTCGCGGGAGGCCAGGACCACGCAGACCGCCCAGCCCTCGTCGAGGGTGATGAGGTCGCGCGCGATCTCCCCGCCAGCCGCCTGATAAAGAAACTCCGCGAAGTCGCCCCCCACGAGGGGGAGGATGGCCTGGGCCTCGGGGTCGCCGAACCGGACGTTATATTCGACCACCCGGGGGCCGTCGGGGGTGAGCATGAGCCCGACGTAGAGGAAGCCCCGGTAGGAGATGCCGTCCCTGACCAGCCCGTCCACGGTGGGGCCGACGATCTCGCGGTTGATCCGGCTGAGCAGGTTGGCTTCGATGAGGCCAATCGAGGCCACCGAGCCCATGCCGCCGGTGTTGGGCCCGCGGTCGCCGTCCTGCTGGCGCTTGTAGTCGCGGGCGGGGGTGAAGACCTGCCAGTCGGCGTCGGCCACGGCGCAGATCACGGACAGCTCCTTGCCGGTCATGAATTCCTCGACGAGCACGGGGCCGGGGCCGAACTCGCGGCGGACGAGCATGCGGTCGAGGGCGTCGTCGGCGGTGGCGGCGTCGGGGCAGACGACCACGCCCTTGCCGGCGGCGAGGCCGTCGAACTTGAGCACCACGGGGTAGCCGTCGATGGCGGCGCGGGCCTCCTCGACGGTCTCGGCCACGGTGGCCCGGGCGGTGGGGACGCGGTGGCGCTCCATGAAGGCCTTGGCGAAGGCCTTGCTGCTTTCGAGGGCGGCCCCGTCGCGGTCGGGCCCCCACATGCGAAGCCCGGCGGCCCGGGCGAGGTTGCCGAGCCCGCGGGCCAGCCAGGCCTCCTCGCCGGCCACGACGAGATCGATCCCCTGATGTACCGCCCGCTCGACCAGCTCCTCGGCGGTGGCGGCGGGCAGGCGGACGGCAAGGCCCTCCATGGCGTCGCTGCCGGGGCTGACGTACAGCTCGGGGGCGGAGGGGGAGGAGGCGAGGGCGAGGAGAAGGGCGTGTTCGCGGCCGCCCTTGCCGACCACCAGGATCTTCATACGGTTCAGTGCTCCGACATCTGGGAGATTTCGATCTTCACCTCGTCGCGGTCGGCGATCTTCTTGATCTGGCCGTCCTCCATCCACACGATGCGGTCGGAGATGTCGAGCATCTTGTGGTCGTGGGTGGCGCAGACCACGGTCACCCCGCGCTCGGCGTTCATCTCCTTCATGAGGTGGATGATGTCCTCGCCGGTCTTGAGGTCGAGGTTGGCGGTGGGCTCGTCGGCGAGGATGATGGCGGGGCGGTTGGCGAAGGCGCGGGCGATGGCCACCCGCTGCTGCTGGCCGCCGGACAGCTCCTTGGGGGTGTGGAGGATGCGGTCGCCGAGGCCGACCCGGTCCAGGATCTCCACCGCCCGGTCCTGAGCCTCGTCCGCGGGCACCCCGGCGAAGAGCATGGGCAGGGTGACGTTTTCGAGGGCGGTCATGACCTTGACGATGTTGTAGGCCTGGAAGATGTAGCCGATCTTGCGGCAGCGCAGCCAGGCCAGCTCGTTGGCGTCGAGCTGGGCCACGTCGATCTCGTCGATGAACACGCTGCCCTCGGTGGGCTTGATGAGGGCGCCGATGACGTTGAAGAGGGTGGTCTTGCCGGAGCCCGAGGGGCCCATGATGGAGATGTACTCGCCGGTGCGGATGGTGACGTCGACGCCGTCGAGGGCGGGGATCTCCTCGTCGCCCATGTGGTAGATCTTGCTGACCCCGCGGGCCATGACGGTGTGCTCGGCCTGGTCCTGGAGGTCGGCCAGCCAGTCCACGGCGGGGGCGGTCATTTCTCCCCCCGCATGGCGTCCATGGGCGGCATCCGGGCGGCGATGGCGGCGGGCACGGCGGCGCCCAGGGTGGTGAGGGCCATGCCCACGGCGAAGACCAGGGGCACCTTCCAGAGGAGGCCGTCGAGGCGCAGGTGCTGGGCGAAGGCCAGCCCGTGCTCGCCGAGGCCGAGGAGGATGCTGATGACCAGTCCGATCCCGACCCCGGCCAGGGCCCCGGCCAGGCCGAGCAGGGCGGATTCGGTGAGCACGGCCAGGAGCACGAAGCTGTCGAGGGCACCCAGGCATTTCATGGTGCCGATCTCGCGGTAGCGCTGGGTGACGGACATGAGCATGGTGTTGAGCACCCCGGCCGCGCAGACGAGCAGGGAGAGCACAAGCATGAGCATCCAGCTCTGGCGCTCGGTGAGGTCGCCCGACCGCGGCATGGTGAAGAGGTACATCATGAACGCGGTGGAGGTGACGATGGTGAGCATGGTGAGGAAGGTGCGGTGGAGCCGCACCTTGAGGCTGCTCAGGGCCATGATCCAGACCAGGCGGGGCCGGAGGGCGAGCTTGCCGATGTCCCAGGAGGCGACGCGCATGGCTAGAACCCCGTCCCGATCTGGGCCCACAGGAAGTTGATGGCGATGGCGAGCATGCCGGTGAGGCCCATGCCCGCCCCGAAGCCCACGGCCAGGATGGGGGCGTAGTTCTGCCACTTCTCCTTGCCGAACTTGCGGGCGAAGAAGTAGCGGCCGAGGAGGGCTCCGGTGAGGATCATGATGGCGGTGTGGGGGAAGCTGTTCATGGAGCCGATGCTGCCGTAGATGTACTGGGAGCTGATGCCGAGCTTGGCAAACAGGGAGAAGGCGGCGATGGCGGCGAGGAGAGCCCCGATGATGACCCGGGGCTTGAGGGCCTGGAGGAGCAGGCTCGACCCCTCCTGCATGGAGGCCGCCCACATGGCCCGCATGGTGGCGAACTGGGGCCAGAACTGCTGGACGTGGGGGTAGTCCTGGGAGGGGATGCGACCCAGGCTGTCCACGTAGCTCCAGAAGATGAACGAGGCCACGAGCATGAGGGGGAAGGTGAGCATCTCCACCTTGAGGATGGAGGTGAAGCGGGTCCGGGTGAGCTGGGTCTCGCGGAGGAAGTCGGCCATGCCCCCGAAGTTGCCGAGGGGGAGGGGGGCGAACCAGATGTTCACGTGGCGGTAGCCGGAGGCGAAGATGGCGCTCTCGAAGATGAAGGGCACGCCCGCGTGCTGGCCGGCGATGCCGGACATGCGGGCGTTGATGTAGGTGTTGATGGGGGTCCAGAGGAAGGCGAACCCGATGAGCCAGCCGATGTGGAACCGCTCCTCGGGGGGGATGCCGGAGTTGACGAGGTGGTTGGAGAGGAACACGAACCCGCAGGCGGCGGAGAACCAGACCGCGAAGGCCACCCAGGTGGGGGGGTCGCCCCGGCCCTTGTCGCGCTCCCAGAGCTTGCGGATGTCGAACTCGGAGGCCTTGACCGCCCGGTTGCGCCGGTACTTGGACAGGGCCCTGGCGATGCCGAACAGGCCCACGAAGAACACGGCGAACGAGGTGCCGATGCCCACCGAGAGGTACACGTCGATGGTGGCGGCGATCTGGGTCTCGATGGCCCCCTTGCCGTACTGCCAGCTCGGGAGCAGCCCGTTGACCTGGAGCAGGGGGTTGACCACGAGCTGGAAGAGCAGGGAGGTGCCGACCATGCCCACCACGATGCGCCAGGGCAGGACGAACCCGGTGAAGATGAGGGCGAGGTTGAAGCTGATGGTGAGCATGCCGCCGGGGATGTAGGCGGAGGCGGGCACGGTGAGGTCGAGGAAGGGGATGGGGAGGAGGGTGAGGGTGGTCCCGGTGAAGGCCCGGGTGAGGGCGGGCACGGCCATGTAGAAGATCCCGAACACGGCGCCCAGCACCACCCCCACCGAGAAGCAGTACTGGCGGTAGCCGCGGGTGTTCTTCTCCTGGCTGCTCTCGGCGAGGGCGATGGCGCCTTCGGCCCCGATGGGGGCGAGGGGGAAGGGCAGCTTCTCGACGTCGGCGGTGAGCTTGTAGGCGAGGAAGCCGAGGGAGAGGGAGGTGAGCTTGCCCAGGATCATGCCGGCGATGATGACCCCGATGACCGGCCACCACACCTGGTGCCAGAAGGGGCTGTAGGCGACGTCGCCGAAGGGGGCGAACCAGCCGGGCACGTCGCGGGAGATGCCGAAGTTGTGGAAGGCCTCCGAATTGCGGAGGTATCGGTTGTAGACGAGGGTGGCGAACATCCCTCCGCTGAGGGCCACCCCGCCCGAGAAGGTGGAGAGCTGGCCCACCGTGTAGCGCAGGATGTACAGCTCCTGCTTGCGCAGCACCTGGAACGAGCGCCGGGCCAGCTCCACGAACAGGATGATCACCACGTAGTCGGCGGCGTTGCCGATGTCCTGGCCGATCATGAGCCCCATGACGATGATGCCGGGGAGCATGACGAAGGCGATGAACAGGGCGCCGATGATGGACCGCCAGGTGAAGCCGTTCTCGTACGGCTCGTGCTGCATGGCCTCGATGCTGAACCGGGCGTCGTAGAACGCCTCCGCCTTGCCCCCGTCGGCCGGGGCGGCGTCGGGAGCGGGGGCGGGGTCGGGGGCGCGGCGCTTAGCCATGGGCGGGCTCCGTCGGGGTCCGGGCCGGGTTGTCGTCGGTGACGGCGCGGATCAGGTCCGCGCCCTCGTCGATGAACCGCCGGCGGGCGGCCTCGTCGAGGTTGCGCCAGATCAGGAACTGGCGGCGCACGAGATCCATGAATCCGTAGTTGGTGCGCATCCAGGCCTCCTCGGTGCCGGAATGGCGGTAGAGGTCGAGGGCGACGCCGAACACGCCCTCGGTCTCGGTGGGGGCGATGCGGAGCCGGAGCTGCTGGGCCACGTCGAGATCGTAGGGGGCCAGCCACATGTCGGCCCCGAGGTCGAGGGCCGGGGAGCCGCCGTTGCGAACCTGGTGGAGGATGTGGCGGCAGTTGAAGTCCGGGCTGGTGGCCTCGGTGTGGTTGAGCAGGAACCGGCGGAAGAAGGCGACCATGCCGACGGCGTTGCCCTTGGTGAGGGTGAAGGGGAGGTCGAACCGGATGCGGGCGTCCTCGCCGGGCGGGGGCAGCTCCCATTTGGCCATGCCGCTAGGGGCGGCGAGGGCGGCGGCGGCCCGGGCCGGGAACATGGTGGCCAGGAGGACGACGAGGGCGGTGGCGGCGGCCAGGAAGATCGAGGCCAGGGAGGTGAAGTTGAAGGACAGGCCCTCCAGGAAGGTGGGATTGAAGGTCTGGACCCAGGGCACGAAGGAGCCGAAGCCGAGCCCGAGGAAGGTGCCGATGACCACCCCCAGCACCGAGAACACGGAGGACTCGGAGAGCAGGAGGAAGGCGATCTGGGAGGGGGAGAGCCCGATGGCCCCCAGCATGCCCACCTCGCCCTTCCGTTCCTCCACGCCGCCCATCATGGTGTTGGACACGATGAGGATGCAGAGGATGACGGGGACCAGGATCTTGGCCAGCCCGCCGATGTCCGTGCGCTGGCGGGTGGTGAGCAGCGAAGGCCGACCGTCCTCGGCCGCGAACACCGAGCGGTTGGTGCGCAGGGCGAGGTCGCGGAAGAATGTCTCGCGGTCCTCGTCGGGGGCGAATTTCACGGCCACGCTGCGGTCGACGATCTCGGCCGCCACCGAGGCCGCCGCCACGGGCACCATCACGAACCGGTCCCAGCTCAGATGGTACGACTCCGACTCGGCCTGGATGTCGGCCCCGGAGGGGGCGGCGGCGGGGGTGAAGGCGCTGCGGAGGTAGTCCACCACGGCCAGGCTCTTGCCGTTGACGTCGCGGATGCGGTCGGCGAGGGCGGGATCGAAGATGCCGATCACCCGCCAGCGCAGGTTCAGCATGGCCACCTCGGGCAGTTCCTCGTCGGGCCGCAGCCGGCCCTCGGCGTCCACGAGATCGGCCTCGGAGATGCCCAGATCCTCGGCGGCGGGGAGGGGCAGGAGCACGTGGAGCCGGTCGGGCTGGCCATCGGGCCGCTCCTCGGGGCCGCGCACCCAGGTGCCGGCGGTCACGGCGCGGTCCAGGCCGGAGAACTCGCGCTCGATGGGCTCGAACGAGGTGACCGCCATGCCCACCCAGGTCCGGTTCCCGTGGCGGACCGCGACCTGGTTGCGCCCCTCGCGGTCGGCGTTGTTGCCGCCCTCGACCTCCATGTAGTACCCGCGGCGGGCCACGGCGTGACTCACCCCGAACTCGCTGATGAGCGAGGACACCATGTTGCGGGGCAGCCGACTCCACATGGGGCCGCGGAACATGACTCCCTCATAGGCGGGCGGGAGGGGCTCCACCGTCCGGCCCTCGACGTCGGAATCGAGGGCGAGGGGCCGGAACTGGAGGCCCTGCTGCCCCCGCACCGAGACGAAGGTGATGATGGAGAAGGTGAGCACCGACACCGTGACCACGGTGAGCAGGGTGCGGGACGGCCGTTTCTTGAGGTTGGACACCCCCAGGGAGAGGGCGGTGCCCAGGGAGCTGAACAGGCTGATCTCCTCGCTCTCGACCTCGCCCCCCGCGATCCGGGCCCGCCGGACCAGCACGTCGAACCGCTGGTAGCAGATGGCCAGCACCACCGACGACATCAGGATCATCACGAAGGCGATCATGAGGATGAAGGGCGACACCGAGATCTTGAACGCGGGGTGGAAGAAGTTCAGGAACACCGCCCCGGCCACGAAGATGGCCACCACCCCGCCCAGGTGGCCGAGGATGGTGCGGGCCCCGATGGCCAGCCGCTCCGTGAACACGGCGGCGGGCACGAGCAGAGCCATGAGAATGACCACCGAGAACACGGCCTCCCGGCCCAGGGCGAGCAGGCGGGGATAGGTCTTGATGAGCATGCCCCAGGCTTCGCGGCTGAGGCCCTGGGCGGCCTGCCAGTCATGGCGGTGCAGGGCGGCCTCGGCCTCGGCCAGCTTCTCGGCGCTGCGGGCCAGGGCCTGATTGATCCCCTGGTCGGTGATGCCGTGGCTCTGGAACAGCTCCTGCTGGCGGTCGGCCAGCTCCTGCATCTCGCGGGTGAACCGGACCACGGTCATGGGCACGGCCAGATTGCGGTCGTCGCCATCGGGGCCCACGGAGTACCCCCGGCCCACCACCTGGGCCCGCCGGGTGCTGAGGTCGGCCTCGAGATCGCCCAGAAGCAGGAGCTTGTACTGGTTGCCCGAGCGCACCTGGATGCGGGCGCGGCGGCCCGGAGGCATGTAGAGAATGGTGAGATCCTGCTGGTCCTCGCGGTAGTGGAGGAAGGCGTTGTCGAGGGCGTAGTGGTCGGGCTCGCCGTTCAGGACGGCGTCGAACACCCGGATGTTGTCGGCCGCATGCTGGCCGCCGCCCATGGAGGCGTACTCCATGGGGTCGGGGGCCAGGAAGAACGTCCGTGGATAGACCTCGGTCAGGATGATATCCTTCTGGACGGTCTGACGCTCGGTGAGGGTGAAGCTCGGGCTCTGGGTGCGGGTGCCGATCTGGCCCTGGTTGGCCGCCTGGGTGAACAGGGCCAGCTCCGGATCCAGCCCATACGCATATACATGGGGCAGGCCCTGGCCGGACCGGGCGAACTGAAGGGTCTCCAGGGGCAGATCGTAGCCGCCGTTGAGCTGGGCGATCATGAGGTTGCCGGCCCGGGCCCCCCGGTAGGCGAGGGAGTTGACACCGGCCGGGCTGTGCTTGATGCCGGGATAGTAGAGATAGGCGCCGGGAACCGGCTCCTGGGCGTCGAGGCCGGAGCGGATGTTGAAGGTGAGGGCGCGGCCCACCAGCTTGCCGTAGGCCGGGCCGCTCATGGCCGAGGCCACCCGGGCGGGCACGGTGGAGTCGAGGTGGTTCTCGAGGGCGGCCGAGGTCACCATCAGGACGGAGCGGATCTGAACGGCCAGGTTGGGGACGTGGACGGACTCCAGGCGGTCCCGGGGGGTGTCGAGCAGGTCCAGCCGGTCGTTAACCGTGCCCAGAGGCAACACCCCCACCCGGAGGGCGGCCCAGAACTCGGGGAAGGCGGGCGGATGCTGGGAGGGGATCTGCGGAAACACGGGCCGGTCGGCCTCCCGGACCATGGGCCAGCCCTCGGGCCAGCCCGCCTTCAGCCCGGCGAAGGCCAGGGCGGGGGCATAGCGGTTGATGAGCGGCCCGTACTGGGGACCGCCGAGGTAGGCCTGGCGCATGGTGGCCTGGCCTCCGCCAACTTGCAGCCCCAGCGTCCGGGAGCCGTGGGACAGATCCAGGAACAGCCCCAGCCGGTCGCTGTCCGCGCCGTCCGCCCCGGCGGCGAGGGCCCGCCGGAGATCCTGCACGAAGGCGCGGTTGCCTTCATCCATCTCGTGGAGCATCCGCTCCTCGCCGTATTCGGCCTCGAACCGGTCGCGGAGGGCGGCCCGGGTCAGCTCCGGATAGGCGTCGAGTTCTCCGGCCGTCTCGGCCTCGCCCAGAGCCCGGAAGAACAACTCCGCCCGTTCGGTCGACGAGGTTCCGCGGCGCTCCAGGCTCTGGTCCCGGAGCCCGGCCAGCATCAGGATATCCTCGTTGAGCCGGGTCAGACGGTCCCGGAGGTCGGCGGGGACCGGGAGGCGGCCCGCCTCCAGCTCGTTGACCCGGTTCCGTACCACGACCCGCTCCTCGGCCAGGCGGATCCGGAGATCCTCGATGCGGCCCCGGAGCCAGTCCTCCACAAACCACCGCACCGTCTCGACATGGTCCGTGGCCAGCCCGCCGTCCTCGAACCAGGACCGGGTGTCGCGATAGCGGGTCATGGTCCATCCGAGGTCGCTCTCCTCCTCGGCCGCGCCGAGGGCCACCACCGGGCGGGCCACCTGCCGCCCCAGCACGGCGCCGAAAGCGAGCCCACCCATGATGGCCAGGCTGGCCAGACCCGGGTGAGCCCGACCCCAGTCCTTGAGGGCGGTGCGCAGTAGCACGATGACCAGGGCCGTGGCCGCCACCACGCCGCCCAGGGTGATGAAGAACGTGAGCACCCGCTCGCGGGTGCCTTCGAGCGTCGACTCGAGCGGCCGCAGTCTTCGTCCGGGGGTGGGATGGGTGAGCAGGGCCTGTTCGGCGATGCCCCGCGTGGTCGCGCCGCCGTAGAGGTCGCCTTCGAGGAAGCCCACCACCAGGCCCTTGCGCCGGACGTTGGGGCTGCGGGTCGCCATATGCTCGAGGAGGGTCAGGGCGGCGGCCACGTTCCCGGCCGCGTAGGCCCCGTGGGGCTCGTCGGGCACCACGGACACGCTGTCGGTGTGCACCAGCACCACCAGGGAATCCTGGAGGTTGGGGATGGTGATCTCGTCGCCGGCGATCAGGGGCTCGAGGGATGGGTCAGGTGGGACTGGGTTCCCGTCGTCATCCACCTTGAGGAAGATCCCGTCCGCGTCCCGACGAGGGGCGATCCGGGGCTCCACCCCGAACTCCCTCCGGATGCGCTGGTACAGGTCGTCCACCGCCACCGTGTAGGGCTGAGTCTGATTGGGGATGATCAGCCGCAGCGGCTCGGACGAATCGGCGGTGGGGGCATCGGAAGGGGCGGGCGGAACCAGGTGCGGGGACTCGAGCCGGTTAACCCGCATGATATCCCGGGCGCTGGAGTCGAACTGAAGGGCGATCCGGTCGATCAGGTCGCTTTCCCGGATGGTGAACCGGATCTCCTCGGTGGGGGGCAGGTAGGCGAACACGGATTCCGTGGGCCGCCAGGCGTACTCGTGGCCCCCGGTGACCGTGACCTCGGTCCGCGTCCGGGCCAGCTCGATCAGGTCGTCGCCGGCCTCGCGCCGGACGAAGTAGCGGGGGAAGGGGGCGGGGGTGTGGCTGAACAGCCCCTGGGCCTTGTCGCGGGTGACGAAGTCGTCCTCGATGACCACCGCCGCCACCGCCCCGAGCTCGAACACCCGGGACATGGCGTTGCCGGCCTCGAACCGGACGAGGGCGACGGCCCCGTGGAGGTCGAGCCCGTTGACCTCGCTCCAGCCCGCCGTGCCCGCGTCCACGAGGGGGCCGGTGAGGCCGCCCCGGGGGGCCAGGCTGGGCATGGCTCCGTTGGGGTAGAGGGGCTGGATGTCGAAGGTCCGGCCGTCGGCGACGAGGGCCGGGGGCTCGGCGTCGGGCCGCAGGCGGTCCGCCCGCACCGGCACCGCGACCCGGCTGCGGTAGGCTCCGACGACCTCCACGCCATGGGGGGCCAGGCGCTCGAGTTCGGCCTCCAGGTACCGGTGGATGGCCGCCCGGCCTTCCTCGTCGAGGGCCCGGGCGCCGAGGTTCAGGCTGCCCAGGGCCAGGATCTCCCGCATCCGGGCCTCGACCCGGTCGGAGTCGGCCGCTTCGGCCGCCTGCTGGAGATGGGCCACCGAATAGGTGGCCATGCTGTCCATCACCGCCCGCTCGGTCCGGCTCAGGCCGCGGACCAGGCGGGCCAGCGAATCCGCGTCGGCCCGGGCCGCGCCGGCGGCGATCAGCAGAAGGAGGCTGGAGAGAAGCGCGCGCATACCTAGAACAACTTAGGGCTAAACGGGGCGACATCCACAAACCGCTGCACAAATCCGGTGGTCTGGGCCGGCGTGTCGTCGGTCTCCCGGCGGCCTTCGGCCACCATGGAGCAGACCAGGTCGGTGGCGTTCCAGGCGAACACCGCGAACACCGAGCCCACGATAAGGCCGATGAAGAACGGCTTGGCCTGCTTGTAGGAGGTCATGCCACCATACTTGATGAGCACCTTCTTGACCACGAAGGCCACCACGGCGCTGCCCCAGAGCAGGGAGGACTCGTGGTGGCCCACCCCGGCCTTGGGGTAGGGGGACACGAAGTTGTAGGTGATCCCCAGCAGCACGAGCAGGTACCCCAGGGGGTGGATGGGGAACTTGATGAACCGCCCCCGCAGGAAGTAGAGCAGGCCGAACACGGCCATGCCCACCACCATGAACACCACCCGCACGGTGTGGACCTGGGTCCACTGGTCGAGCCCCTGCTCGCCCAGGAAATGGGCCACCCAGTGGGGGTAGGCCCAGAGGTTGCGGGTGGCCACGCCGTCGCCCAGGTTGGTGTGCCCGGCGAAGAAGGTCTCGCCGTGGTAGTAGCTCATCACCATGAAGCTCCACACCCCCACGCCCAGGGCGGTGACGAAGGCGAGCAGGGTGCCGAGGGCGACCCAGCCGTAGCGCAGGCGCATGCGGCGGGCCAGCTCGAGATTCTCGAGCTGCTGGGGCAGGGTCCGGAAGAGCAGGGTCCAGGGCAGGAACACGATGTGGCAGAACAGGACGAACGACCGGCTGCCCGCGAGGCCGGGCAGCCCGAAGGTGATGGGCAGCCGGGTGAATTCGTAGGTGGTGTGGACCACGGGCAGCCCGGACTCGGCCCGGACCCGGGCGGCGACCACGGTCAGGGCCAGAAGGGCCAGCCCGAAGGGGATGGTGATCCAGGGGCTGGTCAGGCCCATGTGGTAGAGCAGCACCCCGGCCAGGACGGGGAGCCCGATGAGGCCGACAGTGGTGACGCGGGCCGGTATGTAGGGGCTGGCCTCCGGAGTGCCGGTCCCGGCGGCCGAGGTCGCCCGGCGCCCGGTCCTCGACTTCCAGAGGACAATGAGGGCGAAGACCAGGCTGGCCCCCAGAAGCTGTTCGGTGGGGAAGGGGTAGAACCGGCCCCCGCCCCAGCCGGTGTAGAGGGGGTCGGAAGGCGGCGTGGCCCCCAGCATGGCGGGTAGGGCCGTCCCGAAGGAATAGAGGAAAAACACGGTGAACAGGGAGACGCTGATCTCGAGGCTCACCATGAACAGCAGCCCCACCGCGATGGGGGAGAGCAGGAACACCACCTGGTTCATGTTCCGGAGGCCGCCTTCGCGGAAGAGCTGCCCCGACACGTCGTAGGCCACCACATAGTCCTGGCCGCCGCCCAGGATGCCGTAGTGGGCCATGGCCTGCAGGGACAGCCAGAGCAGGCCCACCGCGAACCCGCCCATGAACACCGGGCTGAACATCCAGGAGCGGCCGGGGGGGTGGAGGATGTCCTCGGCCGACTCCAGGCGGGCGTCGTGCCGGATCATGTAGTCGGCCATGTCCACCAGGGGGAAGGCCAGGTTCTCGCGGTCCACCCACTTGCGGCGCAGCCATTCGGCCAGGCACATCAGGAACAGGAAGATGACCAGCATGAGGGCCGACCAGCGGAGCAGGGGGCCCCGCCACACCTCCCAGGGAATCCCGGAGGCGGCGATGGCCGCGTTGGCCCGGAACGAGCGCTCCCGCATGTCCTGCCGGGCCTGGGCGTCCTCGAACGACCCGCTGAAGAAGGCGTGCAGGTTCTGGTTGGTGGTGTCGCCACTGCCGTCCTGCGCGATCAGAGCCTGCCGCTCCTCGGGCGAGAGGCGGCTCACGAAGCGCTGGCGCATGAGATCCTGCTCGGCCCGCGACAATCCTTCATATTCGGCCTCGTACCGCTCCCGCAGCGCCCCCCGGACCTGGCTGCGTCCGCCCGAGTCCAGGGCCATGACCAGCGGCTGCACCTCGGGAAGCTCCTGCTCCAGCCGGTCGCGGGCGGCCAGCAGCGCCTCCCGTTCGGACTCGGGCAGGTGGTCGGTCTCCTCCAGCACCTTCTGGCGGAACAGCCGGAGGCTCTCGATCCGCCGCAGGTTGGCGGGAAGGAGCTGGGCCGCCCATTCCGAGAAGGGGGCCAGGCGGTCGGGCAGGATCCGGGCCGCCTCGCGGCTGGCCTCCATGCGGGCGTCGCGGAGTTCGGCCAGGAGGTCGCGGATGCCCAGGGCCTCCTCGATCCGGTCGGGGGTGGTGTCCTGCACCGCGTAGAGGTCGTCGGGGCCCAGCCCGCGCAGGGCCTGCTCGAGGGCCTCCCGGTCCACCTCGTCGACCAGCCCCTGCCCGGCCAGGTAGAGCTGGGTTTCCGCCGTCCGCCGGGCCGTCCGGCGTCGGCCCTGGGTCTGCGGGTCTTCCAGCAGCGTGAGCAGACGGTCGGCCCGGTTCCAGGCCAGACCCTCGGGGGTCGGGACCAGCGGGAACCACTCGGGGGTCAGATGGTTGTGGGCGGTGCGGTAGGTGTAGGTGCCCTGGACGAAATATTCGAACAGCATCGAGTAGCTGCTGACCACCATCTGCCGCACCAGGCCGATGTTCATCACCGGCACGGCCAGGGTGAGCATGGCGTAGAGCAGGGCCAGGTTGGCCGGCCCCAGAAGCCGGGTCCGCACCACCAGCCGCACCGCCGCCAGGACCAGGATCAGGCTGAACACCAGCCCCACCGCCCAGGCCACCGGCGAGCCGGTCTCCACGTCGGCGTTCACCACCGACATGGTCAGAAACTGGCTCAGGGGGGTGAGGATCGCGATCAGGACCAGCCCGGCCAGGATGGTCACCCCATGGGAGACGGCGGAGGAGCGGCTCATTCCCCCACCGATCCCACCTGGATGTTCAGATCCTCGCGGCGGGCGATCCGCTCCACCCGTCCGTCGCGCAGGTAGACCACCCGGTCCGACACGTCGAGCATGCGGTGGTCGTGGGTGGCCGAGACCACGGTCACCCCGCGCTCGTCACTGAGCTCCGAGAGAAGCTGCACGATGTCATGGCCGGTCTTGGAGTCGAGGTTGCCGGTGGGCTCGTCGGCCAGGAGCAGGGAGGGATCGTTGGCCAGGGCCCGGGCGATGGCCACCCGCTGCTGCTGGCCGCCGGACAGCTCTCCAGGCAGGTGGTGCAGGCGCTGGCCCAGGCCCACCCGGGTGAGCACCGCCGCCGCCTTCTCCTTCGACTCCTCCTCCCCCAGCCCCCGGAACTGCATGGGCAGGCGCACGTTGTCGAGGGCGCTCAGGACTTCGATCAGATTGTAGTTCTGGAAGATATAGCCGATGTTCACGCAGCGCAGATAGGCGAGCTGAGCCTGGCTCAGCTTGCGCAGCTCCTGCCCGCCGATCCGGATCGTCCCCCCCGTGGGCAGGTCCAGGGCGCCGATCATATTGAAGAACGTGGTCTTGCCCGAGCCAGACGGGCCCATCAGGCTCAGATACTCCCCCGCGTAGATGTCCAGGGTGACGTCCCGGAGGGCGTACACCACCTCCGAGCCCGTCGCATAGGCACGCTCCAGGTTCTCCGCCTGAATGAGGATGTCCGTCGGAGCCGCCATGCCGATGAATATGTTCTACGGGTGGAAGACAAATGGCCACGGTATCGGCCCCGGCGGGTGGTGTCAACGCCATCGCGCATCCAGGTTTCCGCGTTGGCTCCATATCGCCCCCATGGCACAGTGACCGCCCTATGGAGGCTCTGTCCAGATCATGGACCGGCTGGCTCCGCGCCGGGGCCGGCCGCGGGTGGGCGGGCGCCGGGCTCGCGGTGACCGCGGCCTGGACGGCGGGGGTGCGGCCCATGGTCGTCCTCGCCCGGGCGCTGTCCCCCCGAGGCGAGCTGTCGGAGGCGTTCACCCAGTTGCTCGGGCGGTCGCAGCTCGCGTTCGGGCTCGCCCTGATCGGGGCCGGGCTGCTGGCATCCCGAGGCGCCCGCTGGGCGGCGCGGGCCGCCGACTGGCGCCGACGCCATCCCCGCGCGGGACTGGCCGCGATCTTCGTCGCCGGGGTGGTCACCGCCGCCCTGTGCGAGCAGGTGGTGTTCGGCGGGATCCCCCACGTCACCGACGCCTCCAGCCACCTGTTCCAGGCCCGGATCTTCGCGGCGGGCGCCCTCCGCGCCCCCGCCCCCCCCTGCTGGGAGGCCTTCTTCCAGCACCAGACCGTGGTCACCTCCGACGGGTGGTGGTTCACCAAGTATCCCCCGGGACAGGCTCTGGTCCTCCTGGCCGGCCTGCCTCTGGGGTGGCCCGGCCTTGGCATGTGGCTGCTCAACGGCGCGTCGGCCGCCGCCCTGGCCTGGATGGTGGGACGGTTCGAAGGCCGGACGACGGGCCACCTCGCGGGGTGGCTCTGGTGCGCCAGCCCCTTCGTCTGGCTGGTGTCGGGATCGTTCATGTCGCACACCGCCGCCGTGGCCTGGGCCCTGCTGGCGGGGGTGGCGCTGATCCGGGCCGTCGAAGTCCCCGCCCCCGCCCGGGGCCGAGGTTGCGGATGGTTCACGGCGGCGGGCCTGTGCGTGGGCGCGGTGGCCATCACCCGGCCCCAGGACGGAATCCCCCTCGCCGTGGTGGGGGCGGTGGTGTTCGCCCAGTGCACGCCCCCGGTCCGGCGGCGCCTCCTGCGGGGCCTGCCGTCCATGGCGGCGGGATGTCTGGGGCCGGCCGCGGCGCTCCTCGGCTGGAACGCCGCCGTCTATGGAAGGGCGCTCAGCGTGGGCTACGGCCTGGACGATCCGCGGGTGATCTCCCCCGTCCTGGGGGTGCGCATGGGCGTCCACGAGGCGAATCCCCTGCGGGCCCTGATCCGCACCAGCCTCCATTCCACGCTCCGGCTCGACCGGGCGCTCCTCGGCTGGCCCAGTTCGCTTCTGCCCTGCCTGCTCTCCCTCGCCGGGTGGCGACGGCGGTCGGTCGTGCCGGCGGCCTGGGCGGGAGGGCTGTCCGTCTGGCTGCTCTACTTCTTCCACGACTATTACGGATTCGAACTGGAGGCCCGGTACCATTTCCTGGCCGCCCCGGCCTGGATCGCCCTCGCCGCCGTGGCCGCTCGGAATCTGTGGCAGGGGCGGATCCTCCGCCGGGGAGGCCCCGACCACGCCGCCGCCCTCCTCCTGGCCGGCGGCCTCTACGCGGCGGGCCACTTTGTTCCCGCCGTGCTCTGGCCCACCTACGGAGGCGCCTACGAGCAGGCGTCCCCGGCGCTGGGCCGCGCCGTGCGGGACGCCGGCCTGGAGCATGCCGTGGTCCTCGTCCCCTCCGACCGCCCCCTCGGATTCCACTACACGGCCGGATTCGCCCACCTTCCGCCCTTTCTGGACGGCCCCGTTCTCTATGCCCGCGGCGACCCCCAGTGGCGGGACTGCCTGCGCCAGGCCTTCCCGGACCGGACCTTCTTCGTGGCCGAGTTCTCCGACGACCTGACCTCGGTCCGCCTCCTCGCCGCTCCGGGGCTCAGTTCTTCCGGAACACCGCCAGCAGCGACTGGCCCGCCAGGGGCGGGATCAGACGCTCGACCGCCGACACGTACGGAACCAGCCGGTCCATGACCCGCGCCTTGCCGGGGTCGATCACCGCCTCCTTCCGGACCCGGCCCGCCCACCACCAGCCCAGGAGCCCGATGAAGTTCACATGGCGCAGCCGGACCAGATCCATTCCGGTGCGCCGGGCCAGCGCCCGGAGGTCCGATTTCCGGTAGCGCCGGAAATGACCGAGCCGGGCGTCCATCTCCCCGTAGGCCCAGGGCACCGCCGGCACGTAGAGCACCACCGCGCCCCCTGGCCGCACCCGGGCCGCCATCAGGGCCAGCGCCTCCCCGTCGTCGCGGATGTGCTCGAGCACGTTGACGCAAAGCGCCGAGTCGAGGTCCCGGACCGAGGGCGGAATCTCCTGCACCGGGCAGCCGTGGACCTCCAGGTTCCGGTGCACCTCGGCCATGGCCTGGAGCCGGGGCTGGTACTCCGCCTCCGGCTCGACGCACACCACCCGGCGGGCCCCGAGCAGGAACTGGGTCAGGTTGCCGATCCCCGCGCCCACTTCCAGGACCGCCTCCCCCAGCCAGGGCCGGCAGAGGGCGTACACCCAGTGGTTGTAGTTGTAGGTGTCGCGGAGGAGGTCCAGGCTGTGGGTCAGGCCGGCGTCCTCGGCCACCCGCGATTCCCAGGCCGGCGCGGCGGCCTCCGGAACATCCGCCGGGGCCTCGGCCACGTCGCTGCCGGCGGCCCGGCCGAGGTCGCCCGCCGGTGCCACTAGCCGTCCTGCCGCTTCAGCAGCCGGTCGATCACCACAAAGGCCGCCGCCGCCCGCTCGTTGCGGGTCAGGCCGGATTCCATGGCCTCCACCATCCGGCGCACCTTGTCGCCGCTCTTCCCCGGGGCCTCGAACAGGGCGAATGCCCCCTTGAGCTGGGCCTGGTTGAAGCAGTAGACCGACTCGCCGCCGGTGATGTCGATCGGCTTGACGCTCACGGACGGGTCAGCCGCCGAAGCTGGAGCCGCAGCCGCAGGACTTCGCGGCCATGGTGTTGCGGAACCGGAAGCCGGACTGCACCAGGTCGTCGGAGTAGTCGATCTCCAGACCCTGCAGGTACATGGCGCTGCCCTCGTCGGCCACGATCCGCACGTCCTCGTGCTGGAACACCACGCTGTCCTCGTCGGACAGCTTCGAGTCGATGCCGGCCGAGTAGGTCATGCCCGCGCACCCCCCCGGCACCACCGCGATGCGGAGGAACTGCGGCCCTGCCACCCCCAGCTCGGCGAGTTCCTGAATGGCGCGGTCGGAAACGGTGATATCCATCGGTGAATCCCTCGTGTGGCGGAACCCCAGGTCCCGCGTTGATGTCCGGCCCACCCTCGTTTCCCCGACCGGGATTGTCAAGATGCGCCTGCCCCTGAGAACCCTGTAGCCACCGACGCCAAGGAGGTGGCCGCACCCGGGGACGACGCAGACCCGCGCCACGTCCGTAGCCGCGCCCGCCAGGGCGTGGACGAGCCGGGCACCGGCACCAACCCCGCGCCAAGCCACGGACCGGCCATAAGAGGCACATGAATCACGAGAGGGGTATTCCCCCCAAAAAACACCCTCCCCATGCGGAAGGCACCCAAACCTCCCCCCTTTGGCGGCCGCTCGACCGAGTCTTCGAGGAAGAGCGGCTCATCGTGGACGCTCATCCGCCCCGCCGGGGCGCTCCTCCATCCCGATAGCCGACCACCTCCAGCCCCGGCACCCGTCGGAAATGTCTCGGGTTCTGCGTGACCAGCGGGATCTCGGCCTGGAGGGCGGTGGCCGCGATCCAGAGGTCGTTGTCCGCGATGCCCTCGCCCGACCCTCGCAGCACGCGGAACACGTCCGTCGCCCGCCAGAGGATGTCGTCATCGAGGCCCAGAACCAGGAACCCTTCACAGAACGCGGTCCATCGCTCCCGGGATTCGAAGCCCCGGGCCAGCTCGCCGCGGGTGATGATGCTCATGGCCATTTCCTCGCGGGCATGGCGCCGGAGGAAGCCCTGGGCCGGGCCCGGCTGGCGCCGGCGCAGCTCGCGGTCGAGGTCCACGAAGAACGTGGAGTCGTAGAGCATCATGGCCAGGGGGACCGGGCGGGCGCGGCCCGCCGCCGGCCTTCCTCGACCGCGTCGGCCCCGCCCTCGTCAAACAGGCCGCGGGCCGGGCCCGCCGTCAGCCGGTTCAGGAAATCTCCGGCGGCGATGCCCCGGGGCTCCCGCACCAGCAGAAACGTCCCGTCCGGCGCGCGGATCCGCACCGTCTGCCCCGCCGCCGCCTGAGCGCGGAACCGGGGGAAGTGCCGCGCAAATTCCCGGGCATTGGTCTCGATCATGCCTGACATTTGCCTGACGCCCCCCGAAAGTCAAGCCGCGCGGAATGTGCCTCCTGCGTGCCTTCCGTAGCCGTGGCGAAGGAGGGTGGTTCCCCTCTGCGAACCTCCATATCCTCCGCGACCTCTGTGGTTCGTCTGAGGGCCTGCTTCCGGCTCAGCGCGGCCCCATAAATGGGGACACTCCTTGTAACCCGTTGGCAAATACAGGCCTACAGTTAAATTCGGTACCTTCGGCGGGGGCCAGATAGGCCGGGCCCGGCTGGGGTCATGCAGAATTTCGTCGCAAGACGCTCATGTAGAGTGCTTTGTAAGGAGTGTCCCCTTTTTCTGAGTAAGCGCGCCCTAGCGCGGGCCCAGCTCGGCCCAGGCCAGGGGCAGGGCATCCGCGACCTCCCCGGCGGTGGTGGCTGTCTCGCCCTTCCGCCAGGAGGCGAGGTCACCGGCCACCCCATGCAGCCACACCCCGAGCAGCGCCGCCTCGGAGGGATCGCGGGCACGGGCGGCCAGACCCGCGATGAGTCCGGCCAGGACGTCGCCGGTGCCCCCGGCGGCCAGGGCGGGGCCGCCGGTGAGGTTCACGTACCGTCGCCCGTCGGGCAGGCCGATCCGGGTGCCCGCGCCTTTGAGCACCACCACCGCGTCCAGACCTTGGACGAGGTCGTCCAGGGATTGGACGCGGTCGGCCTGCACCTCGGCCGAAGTCCGGCCAAGCAGCCGCCCCGCCTCCCCGGGATGCGGGGTGACCACCACCGGCTGGCCGGGGTGGGAGAGGGGGCCCGGATGGTCGCCCAGCGCGTTGAGCGCGTCGGCGTCGAGGACCAGCACGACATCGGGCGCATCGAGGAGGTTCCGGACCAGCGACCGGGTCGCCGCCTCGACCCCCAGACCGGGGCCGCAGAGGATGGCGGTGAACTCGGGCAGCCGGGCCTCGACACAGAGGGGCAGGGCGGCCAGGCGTCCATCGGGCGTCTCGGGTCCGCCGTGCACCATGGCCTCGGGAAGTCCGCTCCGCACCGAGTCGGCCACGGATTCGGGCGTGGCCACGGTGACCAGCCCCGCGCCGGAGCGAAGAGCGGCCCGGGCGGCCAGGTGGATGGCTCCGTCCGTGCCTCGGGCCCCGCCGACCAGCAGCACATGGCCGAAGCTCCCCTTGTGCCCGGCGCGGGGACGGGGCTTCAGAAGATCCCAGGAGACATCCGGCCAGACCAGCCGCTCGGCCGTGGCGGGGCCGACCCCCGCCACCAGATCGGCGGGAATCCCGATGTCGGCCACCCGCACGGTGCCCGTCCATTCCGGAGCGCCCGGGGCGTTGAACCCGGCCTTGGGGAGGGCGAGGGACACCGTGAGATCGGCGGGCACGCAGAGGGCGGAGGCGGCGCCGGTGTCGGCGTCGAATCCGCTGGGCAGGTCCACCGCCACCACGAAGGCGCGGGGCCGGGCGGCGGCCAGGGCGCGGAGGGCGGCGGCGGCCACGCCCCGGGGGTCGCCCCGGGCCCCCGTGCCCAGGAGACCGTCCATGACCAGGTCCGGCCAGGGATGGGCGAGCACGTCGGGGCACCAGTCGTCCTCGCGGGGCAGGGCATGCACCTCGCCGCCGGCGCGGAGCAGCCGCTCGAGATGCTCGCGGGCGTCGCCCCGGACATCGTCGAGGTGGCTGGCCAGGAACACCGTGCAGGGATGGCCCCAGGCCATCAGGCTTCGGGCGGCGGCGAAGACGTCCCCGCCGTTGTTGCCCTTGCCGGCCAGGCCGACGATCCGGGGATGCCGGAGGCCGCGCCGGTGGATCCAGCGGTCCACTTCGCGGGCCAGGGCCTGCCCCGCCCGGTCCATCAGCACCGATCCCGGGATGCCGCGCTCGCGGATGCTGCGCTCGTCCAGACGCCGGATGTCCTCGGCCTTCCACATCGTTTCGCCCCTCCGGAAGGTTCGCCCAGAGCCTACACCGCCGTTCCCCCCGCGCCAAGCGGCGGGGCTTGGCGATCATGCTTGGGGGTCTCGATATTCAACGGGCCTATGCAGTATTCTGCATGGTGTGATGAAGCTCAACCGCAAGAACCTCGCCCGAACGGCCGTCCTCCTGCTGGCGGCATTCGCGGGCCTCAATCTCCTGGCCTGGCGGCACGCCCGGGCCATGCTGATCTACCGGGACGGCGGAGACCGCACCCCTCCGCCGGAGGCGCTGACCTGGCCCCAGAAGCTGCGGGTCGTGCTCTGGGAGGGGGTGCGGCTTCCCCGGCCCGAGTCCTCGCTTGAGCCATCCGCCCTGCATCCGTCGGCCACGGAGGTGCGGATTCCGGTGTCTCCGGAGATCACGCTCGGGGCATGGGAAGTTTCGCAGGGACGCGACCGGCCCCTGGTGATTCTCTTCCACGGGTACGGGGCCGAGAAGACCGGGCTGCTGCCCGAGGCGAGGGCCTTCCTGGAGCTTGGGACGTCGGTGCTACTGGTGGACTTCCGGGGGTCCGGGGCCTCCTCCTCCGGCTACACCACCCTGGGCGTCCACGAGGCGGAGGATGTGGAGGCGGCGGTGACATACGCCCGTGAACACCTGCCTCACACCGGGCTGGTGCTCTACGGAAGCTCCATGGGCGCGGCCGCCATTCTGCGTGCGGTCCACGAGGGCCGGGCGGACCCGGATGCGGTGATCCTAGCTGCCGTATTCGACACCATGCTGGACACCGTCCGCAACCGGTTCCGCTCCATGAGGCTTCCTCCCTTCCCGGGCGCCGAGCTGCTCGTGTTCTGGTCCGGACTGGTGGTCGGGGAGTCGGGGTTCCGGCACAACCCGGCCGA
>PXDE01000443.1 GCA_003566475.1 PVC group bacterium
ACCTACGACGCGTACCGGACGATGGTGATGATGTACCACCTGACCGGCGACGAGAAGTATGTCCGGCGCATCGAAGGGCTGCCGCGGTGGATCTTCGCGGCCCAGCTCGGGCTCGGCAATGTGCGAGGCTGGTCCGAGGAGTATGGCGCACGCAACGAGCCCGTCTGGGCGCGGCGGTTCGAGAGCACCCTGATTGACCCAAGGAACTTCAACCGGTTCGTGGGGCCGATGCTGATCCAATTCTATGCGATCACCGGCAACGAATCCTACCGGAACCTCTTTGAGGAGAGTTACGAATGGCTCAAATCCATGGAACACCCTCCGGAGGGAGAGCCTAAGAAGGGGGAGCTGCCAAGGGGGGACTTTGCCTACAAGTTCACCTACGATGGCCGGGAAGCCTGGAGTGGCCGGCCGGCCTACACCGATCGTCTCACCCCCGGTCAGACCTTCTCCAGCGTCACCGGGTTTCCGGGAGGCAATGTGCATCTTGACAGCATGGCCAAGGTCTATGACCTGATCAGGAGCGAGGGGCTTGAGGGACTGCGGGCCTGGTTCGGGCCGCACCCTGTCCGGTACGGCCCGGATGAATACGTCCACGCCCGCCTCGGAGCCGCGCGGCGCGTCACGGATGAGACCCGGGACGTGCTGTTGCAGGTGTTGCCCGGGGAGACCGGCTATCAGCACGAGCGACGGTTGGGCCGTTTCTTGGAACGGGTACGGTTGCGGCTGGTACACCCCGACCATGCGCCGGAACGTGATCCGGTTCCCCGCATGGCCGGCGCTCAGCGCGGCGTGGCCCGCCAGCTTCAGATTTGGCGGCCAAGTCCGGGGCGCAGTCCGTACAAGCCGCACTACGGCTGGGCCACCTGGCAGTACGTCTGGGATGTGCGCCTGGCCCTCGGAAAGATTGACGCCGCGACCGCCGCCCGGGGCGGACGGGGCTTCGAAGGAGAAGGCCCCCCCACAACGTTTTTCGAACCATGGGACGTGCGCGGCGACTGGTCCACGCATGCCATCAAGGTGGAGAACTGGTTGAATATGCCCTTTCAGGACCGTGCGATTCCTGTCCGCGGGGTGGCCCTACGTCCCGCAAGGCTGGAGCTTCGACCGGGTCAGGAACAGTCCATGGATCTCATCCTCGAACCCGGCACGGCCACGTACCGCACCGCCACCTGGGCGAGTGATGCTCCGGGCGTCGCCACCGTGGAACCGCGAATGCTTGACGAGATCGACCCGGATGTGGTTCGCCCCGTGTACCGCACCGAGGGAAGAATGGTGGTTGTCGCCCATGCTCCGGGCCGGGCGGAGATTACCGTGCGTTCCACCTGTGGCAGCCATGCCGCGACGGCCGAGGTCGTGGTGTCCGGGGAATAGGAGAGGAACGCATGGCTTTCCAGGCATCTCGTCGCTCCGCCCCCCTCGGGGTCGCAGGTCCCTGCCATTTACGGTCCATCCAAGCCTATCCGTCTGTCCCCGGTTTCATTGCGTGCGGCCTGCTGCTCATTGGACTGGTTTTCGCCGCTCACGCCGGGCAGGATCCCGTCATGATCGATATCCGCCCCTACGTCCTTAGCCCCGAGACCTCGGGGCCCCTTCTGGAGGACGTGTGGCCCACACTTGCCATCGGCCCCTCGCGGGCGGAGGAGATCGCGCGCAAGGCGCGGGATTTGCCGTGGGCAGCCGCCCTGCTCCACCGGATGCGGGAGGAGGCGGCAACGGTCCGCAAGCAGCCGCCGGCCGTGCCCAGGGTCCAGACGGGATGGCGTCACGATTTCTTCAGTCCGGCCACTGGCGAGCCGCTGATCTACGAGGCGGACCAGCCCGACGCGTTTCGGGTCCCGTCCACCGGCGAACGGGAGCGGGGCGCCGCCCAGGCCCGGGCCTGGGCTCTCCTCACCCATGAGCGCACCGCCCGCCTGATGCGCGGCCTGGCCCTGCTTTATCGGATCGATGGCCGCCCCGAGGAC
Source organism: PVC group bacterium (assembly GCA_003566475.1). Lineage (GTDB taxonomy): Bacteria > Verrucomicrobiota > Kiritimatiellia > SS1-B-03-39 > PXDE01 > PXDE01. The sequence goes on from PXDE01000443.1 coordinate 1,968, forward strand.
GCGGAATGGGTGCTGGATGGGTTTCGCAGCCAGGCCTCCTGGTGGGGCGACCCCCGGTTCGGCCGGCCGGCCCGCTTCGCCCGGGGCCTGCGGGCACGCCACTTCTCCATCCTCTACGACGCCAGCACGCTGATTGTGCTGGCCGACGCCTGGGCCTGCGTGCGCGACCTCGCCGACGACGACCTGCGCAGTCAGGTTGAGGACGGGATCTTCGCGGAACGCGCTCCCGTCATCGAGGCCTTCCTGGCCCAGCCCCGCGGCCTGCGCAACATGAACGCCTATGCGGCGGTGGCGCTTATCCGCATGGGGGCGGCCGCCGGACGTCCGGAATGGATCGAAGCCGGTCTGAATCCGGAACACGGCCTCGCCGCCATCCTGGAAGACAACCTGCATGATGACGGGCTATGGAACGAGAACACGATGTTCTATCACTTCTATGCGCTCGTCCCCCTCATCGGCGCGGCCGAAGCGCTCCTGGATCGCGACGGTAAGCTGGATCCCCAGGTGCGTCGGCACCTGGGCGACATGCTGGAGGCTCCTTGGCGCATCACCGACTCCCGTCTGCGCCTGCCTGCCTTTGGCGATCTCGGCTGCCCCCGCACGTCGCACCTGGGCACCTGGCGCTATGTGTACGAATGGGCGGCGGGACGCCTGGATCCCGAGCGGTTCGGACCCATGCTGGCCGCGATCACCGAGGCCGGGTTCCCCCGGCGCGACCTCGCCGCCCTTGCCTACGGCCCGGACGACCCCGGTCCTGCCGCGCCCCCTCCGGCCGGCCACGACCTTCTGGGTGAAAGCGGCCTCGCCCTGCTGCGGGGAGAAGGACCGGACGCCCCCTACGTGGTCTTCCGGGGCGGCCGCTACAACGGCGGGCATGACCATCCCGACCGCCTGGGCCTGATCCTGCATGTGGGCGACGCTCTGCTCTCGCCCGACCTGGGCGAGGCCGGCTATGCCCTGCGCGACGGCCGAAACCGCGCCTACCATCGCATGACACCCGGCCACAACACCCTCTTCGCCGACGAGCGCGAGCAGGTGGGCACGGCCCGGATCACCCGGGACGAGGATGGCGCCCTGACCGGGGTCATCGGCCGGGACCGCCAGGGCGTCAGTTTCCGCCGCCGGGTCCGTCTGGTCGGGGATCACCTTCTGGTCCTCGACCGCTGGCAGTCCGGACGGCCCGTCCGAGGCGGCTGGATCCACCACGGGCCGGGTCGGCTGGATATCGAGGCCACGGCGGAGGCCCTGCCCGACCTGCCTCCCCTGCCCGATTCCACCGGGTGGCGCGAGCTGGCCGATCGCCAGGTTCTGGGCGCCCGGGCCTGGCGGGGATCCTGGCAGCCCGAGCGCGGGATCGTGCTGGCCGTGAGCGGCGTGGCCGACGGGCCGGCGGAGCTGACCGTCTCCGTCGCCCCCGGCAACCCCTTCATTCACCGTCAGGGCGTCCTCCTGCTTCGTCTTCCCGGTACCGACCGGCGGGTGGCCAGCGTGTTCTCCTGGTCGAGGGGCAATCCCCCGGACGTGGAAGTGCGCCTCACGAAGACCGGCATGGTCGCGGTGCTGCCCGACGGGAGAACGGTGGAACTGGACGACACGCCGTGAGCTCGTCCTTCCACGCCCCCATACCGCACCGTACCCAGCTCGGCACCGTGTCGCTACCCAAAGGAGCAGAGAATGAAGTGGACGTTTATCCACACCGTTCGGTTTATCATTGCGGTCTTTGTCCTGACGTTTCAGGCCTTAGCTGAGAACCAGGACAGACCTTTTACCCATCCCGGACTGCGGGTAGGGCAACATGAGATTGACCTCATGAAGCAGCGTCTCGCGGCTGGAGAGGAACCGTGGAAGTCCGACTACGATCACATGATGCGCGAGGAAGGGTTTCGAGATGGCCGAGGCCGCGGACCCTTGTCGAGCCTTGATTTCCGTCCCGCGCCCCAAGCGGTCATTCGGGTGGAAAGTTACGAGCGACAGCGCATCGGGCAGGACGAAGCCCTGACGGATGGGGCTGCGGCATTTGTTCATGGCATCCTGTGGCAGCTCACCGGCGAGGAACAGCATGCGCAGAAGTCCGTCGAGATTCTGGATGCCTGGGCGCAGACCCTGACGGAGGTTGCCGGACCCAACAAGGAACTGGCCGGAGCCTGGATCGTCTCAGCGTTCTGCGAAGCCGCTGAACTAGTCCGTTGGTCATGGACGGATGCCCCAGAAGGTGCCTGGGACAACTTTGACCGGATGCTGCGCAACCAATTTTGGCCGTTGTTGCGTAATTTCAAGCCAAGGTACAATGGCAACTGGGATGCCTTGATCACCCAGGCCGTGGTCTCCATGGGCGTGGTGCTGGAGGACCGCACGGTTTATGACCACGGGGTGAGATACCTTCGAGAGGGTAGAGGAAATGGCTCGCTTCCAAATTACATCCGTGCCGACGGGACGACCCAGGAAACCAAGCGGGACCAGGAGCATGAGCAAATGGGCGTGCATGCGCTCGCAAACACCGCCGAAATTGCATGGAGACAGGGCGATGACCTCTATGCCCTCCTTGACAACCGAATTCGAACCGGCGCGGAAGGCACCGCCCGGCGCATCATCGACCTTGACGGCATCTGGCACAATAGGCCGGGGCGCGCGATCCATCTCTACCCAACCTGGGAAATAATCTATAATCATTATGTTCATCGGCGTGGGCTGCCGATGCCGGAGACCAAGTTGCTTATGCGTGACTTTCGTCGCAACATGCTCAGGTATAGCCGCAATACCGTCTCCCTGTGGCCGGTTCTCACCCACCATCAGGCCGGGCCAGCGCCCGAACACGATGCGCCGGAATAGGGTCAATCCTCCGTCTGGCCGTAGATCACCCGCACGTCATAGGTCCGCCCTACCCCGTCGAATCTCCCGTGGATGTACCCCATGCTTCCGATATACGGCGGCACCGCATCGGGCCGGCCGGTCAGCGCCGCATGCAGGGCGAGCAGGGCCAGGGGCTCCTGGGCGTTGAAGCTGGCGTTGAGGTGCTTCGCCGAGGGAACGAAGAAGCCGTCCCGCGTACGCCGGGCCAGGATGTTGTCGCCGATGCGGCGGGCCAGACCGAGCAGTCCGGGGTGGGGGTGGCTGCGGTGCAGATCGAGTAGGGCGTAGATGGTTTCCGGATCGGCGTGATCGGTGGCGAGGTTTAGACGCGGCGGGTCGGCCGGTTGAGGCCCTAGCTCGCCTAGACCATTGCCACGCACCATGCCCCGAAGACCCCGCCACAGCCGCTCGTCGCCGGAAAGCCGGAAGGCCCGGGCGTAGGAGACCAGAAACGCGCCGTCGGCATCGCTGCCGGTGAAGGGGCGAGGCTGGTTTGTCTGGTTGTAGTACCCGAAGGTCTCGATCATGCGCCCGCTTAGGTCGGTGCCGTCGGCCCATAGGGGGCGGAAGTGGTTCCCCTCCTCGTCGTAGGCGTGGTTCAGATAGGCGGCTAGGCCGTCGACGGTCCAGGTCAGGAAATCCGCCCCCTCCTCCTCCAGGCTCTCGGCCACGCCGAGAAGCACCAGGGCGTGGATGGCATAGATGCTGCGCTCGCGCCCGTGGAACAGGGCCCAGCCCTCGCGGGCCACCTCGCCGAACTCGCGGCCGAAGTGGTTCTCCGCCCGGTCCCCGAAGTGGGACCAGGTGTGCCCGCTCTGGGTCATCGGCCAGACCGGCTCCCGCCTGCGTCGGGG
>PXDE01000259.1 GCA_003566475.1 PVC group bacterium
ACCATGCCCGGCGCCGGAATGAAGGGAACCGGGGCCGCGCAGGGCGTTCAGGGGCTGTGCGCCTGATCCGGGGTCTGCCAACCCAGATGCTGACCGGCATCGGTGGCGATCATCTGGCCGGGGACGGCGGGGGCACGGAGGTCCGGTCCCTCCCCGCCTGCGGATTCCTTCCCGAGGGGCGGCCGCCCCTGCCTGGAGGGTACCGGGTGTATCTGGTCGAGGGCACCCACCGGGTGGACGGCGGGGAGATCACGGTCACCCGCCAGGCCGGCGGCCTCGAGGCCATCCTCCGCGTCAACGGCCTCACCGGCCTGACCCGGATGGCCGAGTACCGGGCGGCCGACCCGGGCCCCTGAACCCGGCGCTGCCACCGGGCCGTCGGCCTATGTGGAGCCACGATCGTAGCTTCACATAGGCCTGGCCTCGCCGCCCGCCCCCCCCCGGCCGGGGAGCGTCCTGTACGTGTGAGGCTACGATCGTAGCCGGAGACGTGCGCCCCCCGCCCGGAAACGTCCGGATCCCGCCTTGGCCGTCGGCCCATGTGACGCCACGATCGTGGCCCCACATGGGTGCCGGGCCCTGCCGCCCCGGGCCCGTCCTTGCGGGCATGGCGACCCGGGGAGCGAAGCTCAGGCGGACGCCCGGCATGGGCGCATTCCCGTCAGCCAAACGCGGCGTGTGCCCTGCCATTGAATCGCCCTTTCAGGGCTTCTGAGAAGATAAAACGCTGATTCCCAGGGCTTTCGCCCTGGGCTAATCTGAATCGCCCCTTCGGGGCTCCGTATCCACCTACCTGTCGGCTGTGCCATCGAGCCCCGGAGGGGCGACTCAGGCCAGCCTGGGCCGAAAGGCCCAGGAACTCGGTATTCCAAAGGTTTGGAGCCCTGAAGGGGCGATTCCATGGGAGCATCACCGATACGCACGTGCTTAGGATGACGCGAATGGGCGATGGCGGGGGCTTCGATGCCCAACCGGCTTGCGTCCAGCCCGTTGCGGCGATGCGGCCGCGGCGGGGACGGTGTCCGCAGCCCGGTGTCCCGGGCGTTCTCTTGGACGTCCGCCCCCTTCGCGGGTATACTGAGACGCTGATCAGGAGCCGGGCCCGAAACGGCCCCGTCCATAAACAGCACACCCAATGCGGGGTATGGTATAGGTATGAGACAACCAGCTACAGTCCGGCGGATGCGGGGATTCACGCTCATCGAGCTGATGGCGGTGATCGCCATCATCATCATCCTCGCCGCCCTCCTCACCCCGGTGGTGATCAACGTCATCCGGACGGCCGAGATCCGGAAGGCGCAGAACGAGGTCTCGCAGCTCGAGGCCGCGTGGCGGGCCTACTACATGGAGTACCGGCGACTGCCCAACCACAGCGGCAACGTGACCTCGACCGTGCGCGACATACTCTCCGGGGCCACGGCCACCGACAATCCCCGGCGGATCCAGTTCATGGAGTTCAGCGAAGGCAGCATCTCCGGGGGCAATTTCGTGGATCCCTGGGGCAACCCGTACAAGTTCGCCCTGGACAGCAACTTCAACAACCAGGTCAACACCGGCGACCACGGAACCCTGAACCGTCAGGTGGCGGCCTGGAGCGCAGGCCCGGACGGGGATTTCGGGAGCGACGACGACGTGGTGAGCTGGAAGTGAGGTGGCCATGATCTGTCCCATGCATCATCGGCGGCGGTGCCGGCCCGGGGGATTCACCCTGATCGAGCTCCTGACCGTGATCCTGATCATCATGATCCTGGTCGGCATGGTGGTGGCCGCCGCCAACTGGGCCCGGGAGCGGGCGACCATGAACCGCGCGTGGGGCGAACTCCACCAGTGGATGAACTGGGCCGAGGAGTACCGGGCCAACTTCGGGCGCTATCCGGGCGACGGGTACGCCGGAGCGACCTGGAGCAGTTCCGACTTCGACGGCGTGGAGGTCTTCTCTTTCCGAGACATCCCGGACCTGGACCCCTGGGGGAACCCCTACCGGTTCCGCCGCTATAGCATCCCCAACCAGGAAGCCTACCGGATCCGGATCTGGTCCTACGGCCCCGATGGCGAGGACGGGTCGGACGACGATCTGGTCCTTCAGAGCATCTGACCCATGACGACGACCCCACAGATTCGGAACGGGCGGCGGCTGGGCTTCACACTGGTCGAGCTGATGACCGTGGTGGGGATCATCATCCTTCTGGTGGGGCTTCTGTTCCCCGCCATCGTAGGGGTGATCCGCCGGGCGGAGGTGTCCCGGGCCCAGGGCGAGGTGGAGACCATCGCGGGCGCGGTCCGGGCCTATTTCTACGACACCCGGAGCCTGCCCGTGCCGGACGAGTCTCACCATCGGAACTCCACCTGGAACGGCCGCTGGTACCACGCCACGGAGCATCTGGCTCCGATCTACGCCATCCTCACCAACCCTCAGCACCCCCGGAACCCCGCCGGCCGCGTGTATCTGGAAATGCCCCTGAACGACGACGGCATCATCCTGGATCCCTGGGGAAACCCGTATGGGATCACCATGAACACCACCTATTCCGGTTCGATGACCCCCTGGGAGACCTTCACCAGCCAGGGCGGGGGCCACCATGCCGGACGCTACTCCGTGCGGACGCCGGTGGTGGTCCGGTCCAGCGGGCCCAACGGCGTCAGTGAACCCTATGGCAACCCCGCCGCCGATGACATCCTCTCCTTCAAGTAGATTCGGCCGCTCCGGCTTCACCCTCATCGAGCTGCTGGCCGTGATGGCCATTGTGGCGATGATGATGGGGCTGAGCATCGTCGGCTTCCAGAGCGTGAGCCGGGGGGCCTCGATGCGCGGCTCCCTGGCCGCCGTGCGCAGCACCCTCGGCCTGGCCCGCCAGCACGCCATCACCAACCTCAAGGACACCTATGTGGTGTTCCTCGACCAGAACACGGGCTACGGGAACATCGAGCGCCTCAAGCCGATGGCCAACCGGGGCTATGCCGTGTTCGAGGTCGATCCCGACATCCCGACGCTGGGCGGAACCTTCATCACCGAATGGCGGGAGCTTCCAACCGGGGTGATCTTCGACCGCACGAACCCGAATTCGGCCAATGTCTTCAACGCGTCCCGGACCCTCGCCAACGTGCCGGTGCTGAGAGACGGGGGCAATTTCGGATCGGTCAACGCTTCCGAGTACGAGTTCCGGACCATGCACGCCATCGGGTTCCGGCCCACCGGCAAGGCGGTCCACAACGGGTATCACCTGTATCTCGTCGAGGGCACCGTGGACGTCGTCCCCGGACAGCCCGTCCCCGAGGTGCTGACCACCGGCGAGATCGCGGTGAACCTCTACGTCAACGCGCTCACGGGAATCGTGAGGATTTTCAATGCAGCCTACTGAACGGCATATGCCTCCGCAGGCCCCGCGGTCCCGGGCGGGATTCTCGCTGGTGGAGTCGGCGCTCGCCCTGCTCGTGGTGGGGATCGGTCTGCTCGGCGTGATGGGCCTGTTTCCGGCCGGACTCGAGATGAACCGGAGGGCGGTGGACCTCACCCGAGCCTCCCTGTTCGCGGAGGACGTCCTGAGCGGCCTGCGGGCCCAGGTCGAGCAGACGCCCATGGGGTTCGAGAACATGACGAGCCTGACCGTGGCGCTGCACCCGGCCTGGAACGCGTCTCCCGGACAGGTGCAGTTCACCTCCTCCCCCATCACCGTCCGCTTCCACGACGGGCCAGGGAGCACGGACAAGACCGAACAGGTCATCAAGTACGTGCTGGAGCAGAAGCCGGCGCAGAATCTGACCTACGAGTATGTGACCGTTCCCTCGCGCAACGCGGCGGTCCAGTTCCCGCCCTCGTGGTGGAACCCCGGTTCCGGCACGCTTCAGCAGACCGCGCCGCACAACTTCGGCCAGCCGCTTCCCCACATGAAGCGGGTGCGGCTGCGCGTCTGGGTGGGGGAGCACATCACGCCGGACGGCACCACGCCCGTGAACACGTTCTATGCGGATTTCTACCACTATGACTAGGTTCACCAGCCAGAAGGGAGGCGTCCGCGCCTTCACCCTGATCGAGATCATGGCCGCGATGGCGGTCCTGGCCATCGTGGTGCTGATGCTCGGCCGGATCCTCAACGACACCAGCCGGGCCTGGGAGATCGGGTCGCGCGAGGGCGAGTCGGCCGCCCTGAGCCGGGCTCTGCTCGCCCTGATCGCCACCGATCTCTCCTCCGCCATCGCCGGCCCCGAGCCCGGGATGGGGTTCACCACCACCACCAACTCGATCGCGTTCGTCCGGCGGCAGCCCGCCCGGAGCGGATCCGGAACCAACCACCGGCGGGGGTTGCGGGCCATCCGGTACGAGTTGTATTCCCATTCGGACATCCCCAATCAGACCGATTTCCAGACCATGCGGATGCGGGACGCCAACCTGTGGGGGGAGACCGGCTTCCCCTCCGCCGCCTCCTTCAATTCCGAGCCTATCTACTACTACATCCGGGAGTTCCGGGTTCAGGCCTACGATGACAACGGCCAGGCCACCACCTTCACCAACTCGCCCGTCCTCCCCGCCTGGGTCGACCTCTATCTCGCGGTGGTCACCGACACCGACGCCGTCGGCTTCGCCGACATGACCGAGCAGCAGCGGCTGTTCCGGACCCAGAGGTTCTCCACCCGGGTCTTCTTCCCCCAGCGGACGGGCCTTCGTCCGGAGACCTACTGACACCATGACCATGCTCCCCAGATCGGTACGCGGAAGCGGTGGCCCCCGAATCCGGGGCTCCCGCCATCAGGGGGTCACCCTGATCGTGGTTCTCGGCCTCTTGGCGGTGGTCATGGTGATGGGAGTGAGCTTCGCCATCGTGGCCCGGACCGACCGTCTGGCCTCCCGGACCTACAAGGGACAGATCGAGGCCCGGACCATGATCCAGTCCGCCCTGTCCCGGGCGGTCAGCGACCTTAACTCCCACATGCAGGGTCATACCAACGCGGTGGGCTTTATCCCCTATCCAGGATGGTCGGTCTACGGGCCCACCAACACCTCCAGCGGGGCCTATACGATCAGCTTCACCAACAGCTTCCCGCAGGTGGATCTTTACCAGTACGTCCCCCGCAGTCTCCGGGCGGCCGTACAGAACGCCTTCGAGAACCAGGTGACGTGGATCACCGTCTACAGCGATGACGAAGGGCGGGTCTTTCACCATGCGGACCGGGGACTCGACCTCTTCCAGGGCGTCGGCCTCGGACGGTACGGGTACCTGGCCGTGAACCTGAGCGGCTTCCTGGACGCCAACCATGCCTCGGCCGAGCAGCTCGCCCTGTTCGATGGCGGCGAGGTGCTCGATCCGGGCGAGTTCGTGGACCGCCGCGCCAACCAGGGCATCCCCTACGAGGACGTGCCCGACCTCTACTGGGCGCAGCGCGGGGTCGGCCTGAAGACCGGCACCGCTGGCGAGCCCGACCGCCTCTTCCCCTACAGCTTCCACCGCCCCGGGTACAGCGGCAGCCGGAGGTTCCTCAATCCCAACCAGGTGGTGGACCTCTCGGCGCCGCTGGCGGAGATGGAGGATTCAACCTGGGAGGCGCGGTTCCGCTCGGCCCTGACCGCCTCGGGAATCCCCGAGGTGTGGATCCAGGACCGGATCTACGCCGGCCTGCTCGACTACGTGGACGAGGACGTGGTCCCCCGCCAGATGGACGGCTGGACCACCGAGTC
>PXDE01000047.1 GCA_003566475.1 PVC group bacterium
CATGAATCCGTTGGCTCCACGGCCCGCCGGCTTGCTCATTTCCGCTGACGATCGTCAGCGGAAATGAGCAAGCCGGCGGGCCGTGGAGCCAACGGATTCATGCGGCCCCTTGTCCCGGGTGCGCCCTGGGCTTCAGGAGGGCCGCGGAAGGAGGGTCACGGATAGGCGGGCTCGGGGAACCACCGCTCGGCGAGCTCGCGGCTGATCCGGTGGGCGTCCTCGTGGGACAGGGTCTGCTCGGTCCCCGGCTCCACCGCGCATTCGAGCACGCCCAGGGGGAACCGGCCGGACTTCACGATGTGGCGGGCGAGGGCGGGCCAGTCGAGGTCGCCGTCGCCGAGGGTCTGCGTCCAGACCCCGTTCCGGGACTGCCGGAGGTGGACGGTCTCGATCCGGTCCAGGTACCGGTCCACGTAGTCGTTCACCACCTCGGCGCGGTTGCCCGCCCCCCGGTAGATCCAGTGGGCGTCCAGGCACAGGCCCATGTCCTCGTCGCTCACCGCGTCGAGCATGGCCCGGAACTCGCGGCCGTCGCGGCGCATCTCGCCGTCGTGGGCGTGGTAGAGCAGCCGCACGCCCTCGCCGGCCAGGTACTCGCCGAGCCGCGAGAGCGACCGGGCCTGAGTCTCCAGCTCCCGGTCCGACTTCTCGTCCGGCGCGGACCAGGCGACGGGATCGGGATTGACCACCAGATACTGGCCCTCGTGGTGGGCCAGCCGGAGTCCGATGGCGGCCAGTCGGGCCACCTCGGCGTCGGCGTCCGCCCCGTGCAGGCGCGCTCCGCAGTAGACCGACGGCATGTCGAGGCCGGCCCCATGGACGGCCGCCACCACCGCGCCGAGCTCCTCCGCCGACGTCAGCACCGGCTCCCAGGCCCCGATGCCCGCGAGATGACAGGTGGCCAGAGCCTCCGGGAAGGCCTCCTTCCAGTCCTTGCCCTCCGCCTTGGCGAACTGCTGCCAGGGAACCTGATTCGTGCCGATCATAACCGCGTCCTCCGATGGGCGGGCCGCACCTAATCCGCCCGCCTCCGCCTCACTATGGACCCGAACCGCCTCCGGGGCAAACCTGGGCCGCTGCGCGGCCGTTTCATTGGGGATTGGGGATTGGTCTCATTGGGGGGGGGCGGAATGCGGGGAAACCGAGGATTGACCCTACTACGCTCCGCAGCGGGGCTACGGAGGGCAAGCTGACGAAGGAAGATTGACGAAGTGGGGAGCGGCCTTCCCGTGGCCCGGGGGGGGCCTCCCCCCGGGCCTCTGGGAGCCCTCGGATGGCAGGGGCCTTCTCCGCCGCCGCCGGCTTGTTCTGGGGACAGGGCACGGGGGCAGGCGCCCCCGTGCCACGTCGGGGACATCCTGCTGGCACGCGGTGGCTGGTGGAAGAAGGCGTGCTTTGGCCTCTCTGACCAGTGGAGCGCGGGTCTGGTGCGGGGCCAGACGCCTGGTCGAGGTCGAGCCAAGGCGGTGTCGCACGGGGTGAGAAAGCGGTGTGGCCTGGTTCGGCAGGAGGTCTCGTGGTGGGCACCGGGCCTTGATCGACCCATGCCACCGCAGTCCATGACCGGAGGTCCGTCGTCCTGCCGACGCCCCCCATGGACTGCGGCGGGAAGGGAGGTCTGCCGACCGCCACGCCGCTTTGGCTTCCGCCGGAGGTGGGGTCCGGGCATGGATTGCCGGAACCCATGCGAATAGTCGGAGCGAGGACAGGCGTCCTCGCCGCAGGGCGACCGAATTGGCTTTGCCGGCTGGGGCCGCATGGTATGCTCGGCGCTTTGCACGTTGGGAACAGGAGACTTCCGCATGGCCGAGAAGAAGGTACGGATCGGGATCGTCGGGACCGGGAACATGGGCTCCGCCCACGCCCGCGCCATCCAGGAGGGGAAGATTCCGGGGGCGGAGCTGACCGCCGTCCACAGCCTGGAGCCGGAGGGCCTGGAGCGGTTCGCCCCGGCCGAGATCTTCGACGACCACACCAAACTGCTCGATTCCGGCCTGGCCGACGCGGTCATCATCGCCACCCCGCACTACCAGCACACCACCATCGGCATCGAGGCGCTCAAGAAGGGCTTCCATGTCCTGGTCGAGAAGCCGATCTCGGTGCACAAGGCCGACGCCGAGAAGCTCGTCGCGGCCGCCAAGCCCCGCCGGAAGCAGGTGTTCGCGGCCATGTTCAACCAGCGCACCGACCCCCACTACATCAAGCTCCGCGAGCTGATCCGGAGCGGGGAGCTGGGCGAGCTGGTCCGGGTGAACTGGATCATCACGAGCTGGTTCCGGAGCCAGGCCTACTACGACTCGGGCGGCTGGCGGGCCACCTGGGCCGGCGAGGGCGGCGGGGTGCTGATGAACCAGTGCCCGCACCAGCTCGACCTGCTCCAGTGGCTGTGCGGCATGCCCAGACGGGTGCGCGCCTTCTGCCACCTCGGCAAGTTCCACGACATCGAGGTCGAGGACGAGGTCACCGCCTACCTCGAGTACCCCAACGGGGCCACCGGGGTGTCCATCACCTCCACCGGGGAGGCCCCCGGCACCAACCGGCTGGAGATCGCGGGCACCCGGGGCAAGGTGGTGGCCGAGGGCAAGTCGGGGCTCACCTTCACCCGCAACGAGATCCCGGCCGATGTGTACTGCCGGGAGACCGACAACAAGTTCGGGCGGCCTCCGGTGTGGAACGTCGAGATCCCGGTCGCCGGGCACGGCGGCCAGCACGTCGAGGTGCTGAACAACTTCGTGGACGCCATCCGCAAGGGGACGCCCCTGATCGCCCCCGCCGTGGAGGGCATCCACTCGGTCGAGCTCGACAACGCCATGATGCTGTCGTCGCTCACCGGCAAGACCGTCGAGCTTCCCCTCAACCCGGCCTCCTTCACCCGCAAGCTCAACCAGCTCATCGCGGCGTCCAGGCCGCGCCGGAAGAAGCCGGCCCGCAAGGCCGGCGTCACCGACATGAGCAAGTCCTTCGCCTAACCCCACCGACACCCGGAGATCCCTGATGAACGTCGAACAAGTCGCCCTCCAGCTCTACACCCTGCGCGACCACCTCAAGACCCCGGAGGACATCCGGGCCACCCTCAAGCGCGTCCGCGAGATCGGCTACCAGGCGGTGCAGGTCAGCGGCATGGGGCCCATCCCCGAGGCCGAGCTGGTGGCCATCCTGAAGGATCTGGACATCACCCTGTGCGCCACCCACGAGCCCGGGGCCACCATTCTCGACGATCCGGCGGCCATCGTGGACCGGATGCAGAAGCTGGGCTGCGCCCTCACCGCCTTCCCCCATCCGGGCAAGGTTCCCATGGGCAGCCTGGAGGAGGTCAGGGACCTGGCCCGCCGGCTCAACGACTCCGGGCGGGTGCTCCACGAGGCGGGGATCACCCTCACCTACCACAACCACAGCACGGAGTTCAAACGGGTCGGCGGCAAGACCATCCTCGAGATCCTCTACGCCGAGACCAGCCCCGACTACGTCCAGGGCGAGATCGACACCTACTGGGTGCAGCACGGGGGCGGGAACTCCGAGGAGTGGTGCCGGGCCCTCAAGGGCCGCCTGCCCATCCTCCACCTCAAGGATTACGTGATCAACGCCGAGAACCAGCCCACCTTCTGCGAGGTCGGGGCGGGCAACCTCAACTGGCCGGGCATCATCGCGGCCGCCGAGGACTCGGGCTGCCAGTGGTTCGCGGTCGAGCAGGACCGCTGCCCCGGCGACGCCTTCGACTCCGTCACCCAGAGTTTCGAATACATCCGGGACCACCTATGCTCCGCCTGAGCGCCTTCGCCGACGAGATCTCGCCCGATCTGGACGTCCAGATCGAGCACTGCCGCCGCCACGGGGTGAGCCATATCGAGCTCCGGGGCGTCAACAAGATCAACGTCCTCGACTTCGATCCCGCCCTGCGGGCCGAGGTCAGGGCCAAGCTGGCCGACGCCGGGATGGGGGTGGTGGCCATCGGCTCGCCCATCGGCAAGGTGAAGATCGACCAGCCGTTCGCCGACCACCTCGACCGGTACAAGATCGCGGTCGAGCTGGCCCAGTATTTCGAGGCCCCGTTCATCCGGCTGTTCAGCTACTACCCGGCCGAGGGCCAGAGCGCCGAGGACTTCGTGGCGAACCACCGTGACGAGGTGATCGACCGCATGCGGCGGAAGGTGGCCCTGATCGAGAACCTGGACGTGACGCTGGTGCACGAGAACGAGAGCCACATCTACGGCGACACCGGCGACCGGTGCCTGGATCTGATCGAGTCGGTGGACTCTCCCAGGCTCCGAAACGCCTTCGACTTCGCCAACTTCGTGCAGATCGGGGACGATCCGCTGGCCAACTGGCCCAAGCTCAAGCCCCACACCGTGCACATCCACATCAAGGACGCGCTCCGGGAGGGGGGCAAGGTGGTCCCGGCCGGCGAGGGCGACGGGCATCTGCCCGAGATCCTCAAGGACGCCTGGGACAGCGGCTACCGGGGGTTCCTCAGTCTCGAGCCGCACCTCCAGATGGCCGGCCGCATGCAGGGCTTCTCCGGCCCCGAACGGTTCGGCGAGGCGGTCAGGGCCCTGCGCAAGGTGTGCGAGGAGCAGGGCATTCCGCTGGTGCCGCCGGGCTGACGGCGCTTCGCACCGGGGATTGGGGATTTGGGATTTGGGATTGGGGATTGGGCGATGCGGGATACGAGATGCGGGATCCGTGGCGCGGGATCGTGGGATGCGGGATGCGGGATGCGAGCCAGCAGGTGGCCGCCCGATGGCAGTGGTTTCAGTGGAGTGGAATGCGCTCTTCGGGATGGTGCTTTGCCTGACGGGGAGTACGGCGATCGTCTGACGAGATGAAGGAATCGGTTTACATAGAAACCAGCGTCGTCAGCTACCTGACGGGGCGTCCATCCAGGGACATGGTGGTCGCGGCGCATCAGGAACTTACCCGCCAGTGGTGGGACACGCGTGCTTCGGTGTTCGAGCTTGTCGTCTCTGAGCTGGTTTGTGAGGAGTCCTCAGGTGGCGACGCGGAGGCATCCCGCAGGCGGCTGGCGGCGATCGCTGGAGTCCCTGTCCTCGAAACGAACGACGCGGCCGTTGCCCTCGCCGAGCGACTTGTCTCGCGGAACCTGGTTCCGCAGGAGTCCGCCGCCGATGCCCTCCACATAGCCGTCGCCGCCGTGAACGGGATCGACTACCTTCTGACGTGGAACTGCAGGCATCTCGCCAACGCCGCACGCCGCCAGAAGATCGAGGCGTCGGTCGAGGAGGCTGGCTATGCCTGCCCGATCATCTGCACGCCCGAGGAACTGATGGAGGACTAGCCATGTGGAACGATCCGGTCGTTGATGAGGTCCGTAGGATTCGACACGCCTATGCCAAGCGGTTCGGCTTCGATCTTCGTGCTATGGTCGCTGACCTGCGCAGGAAGGAGCGGGAGCATCCTGACCGCCTCGTTTCCTTCGATCCCAAGCCCGCCCGGCCCAGGAAGTCGGCGCAGGATCCTTAGAACCAGCACCGGGCCCGTGCGGCATCGTATGCACAGTGGAACTGGGAGTATGAAAACAGCACGTAGAATCGTCAGTGTGATTTTCGGTGTTGTTGGGATCGTGGGAATGATCGCCGCAGCGCAGCCGCTTGGCGCTGTTTTACGGCACGTCTTCGATCCGCGTTTCCGAATGATCGCTCCCACCTCTGGCC
>PXDE01000315.1 GCA_003566475.1 PVC group bacterium
CAATCCCCAATCCCCAATCCCCAATCCCCAATCCCTCACCCTTGCCTCCGCCTCCCGTCTGCGCTATCTCCTATCGCTCCGCTCAACCCCACCGTTAGCCCCGGATCCGGCATGGCATCTTCCTATTCTCTGGTTCTCCTTCCTGGCGACGGCATCGGCCCCGAGGTCGTGGCCACCGCCACCGACCTTCTGGACGCGCTGAGCCAGGCCTCCGGGGTAACCTTCCGCACCGTGACGGAACGCGCCGGGGGCGATGCCATCGACCACGATGGCACGCCGCTGTCGGACCGGGCGCTCGCCGCCTGCAAGGATGCGGATGCCGTCCTGCTGGGCGCGGTGGGGGGGGCGGCGTGGGACCATCACACCGGCCCCATGCGGCCGGAGAGCGGATTGCTTCAACTTCGAAAGGAGCTTGGGGTGTTCGCCAACCTGCGGCCGGTGGCGGTCCCCGACGCTCTGGCCGCCGCCTCCCCGCTGCGCGAGGAGGCCGTGCGCGGAACCGATCTGCTGGTGGTGCGCGAACTGACCGGCGGCATCTATTTCGGCGAACCACGGGGCCGGGAGGGCGTGGGCGACGCCGAGGTCGCCTGGAACACCATGCGCTATTCGCGGGCGGAGGTGGCCAGGCTGGCCCGGGTCGCCTTCACCCGGGCCCGGCGGCGACGGGGGAAGGTCACCTCCGTGGACAAGGCCAATGTGCTGGTGGTGTCCCAGCTCTGGCGCGATGTGGTCCGTGAGGTGCACGAGGCGGAGTTCTCGGATATCGCGCTGGAGCACATGTATGTGGACAACGCGGCCATGCAGCTTGTGCTCAATCCGCGGCAGTTCGACGTCATCGTCACCGGCAACCTTTTCGGCGACATCCTGTCCGACGCCGCCGCCACCCTCGGCGGATCGCTGGGCCTACTGCCCAGCGCCAGCGTGGGCGGACCCGTGGGGCTGTTCGAGCCGGTGCACGGCAGCGCGCCCGACCTGGCCGGAAAGGACGCCGCCAATCCCATCGCCGCCCTGCTCTCCGCGGGCATGATGCTCGACGAACTGGGCGAGCCCAGGCTGGGCGAGGCGGTCCGGCACGGGGTCGAGGCCGCCCTCCAGGCCGGCCTGCGCACGGGGGATCTCTGGCGCGAGGGCCTCACCCGCGTCGGCACTCAGGCCCTCGCCACCCGCATCCGCGGCGAGGCGGTGGCATGGCTGAGCCGCTAGGCGAACTCGCCGTCGTTCTGGTCAGCGGCGGGATGGACAGTTGCGTTGCCGCCGCGCTCGCGGCACGCTCCCATCGGCTGGCGTTCCTCCATCTCGACTATGGCCAGCGTACGGAGGCCCGGGAGCGGAAGGCGTTCCACGACCTGGCCGATCATTTCGGCGCCGAGGCCCGCATGGTGGCCGACACCGATCACCTTCGCCGCATCGGCGGGTCCAGTCTCACCGACCCTGGGATCCCGGTGCCCGAAGCCGATCTGGCTTCCACGGCCATCCCCAGCAGCTACGTGCCTTTCCGCAACGCCAATATCCTTAGCATGGCGGTAAGCTGGGCGGAGGCGCTGGGCGCCCGGCCGGTCTTCATCGGCGCGGTGGAGGAGGACTCTTCCGGCTATCCCGACTGCCGGGCCGCATTCTTCAATGCCTTCGGTGAGGTCATCCGCCTGGGAACCAGGCCAGGTTCGGGGATCCGGATCGAGACCCCGCTCATCCGCATGCGGAAATCCGAGATCATCCGCACGGGGATCGAGCTGGGCGCTCCCCTGCACCTCACCTGGTCCTGCTACCAGGCCGAGGACGTGGCCTGCGGACGCTGCGACAG
Organism: PVC group bacterium; assembly: GCA_003566475.1. GTDB lineage: Bacteria > Verrucomicrobiota > Kiritimatiellia > SS1-B-03-39 > PXDE01 > PXDE01. The sequence goes on from PXDE01000315.1 coordinate 1,802, forward strand.
CTGCGCCCTCCGCCTGCGGGGCTTCCGCGAGGCCGGGGTCGTGGATCCCCTCCCCTACGCGGGCGGCCCGGCCGCCTAGCCGGCCCAGCCACGGAGCGCTGCCGGATGTTCATTCGAGGCGACGATCGTCTATCGAATTGAGCATCCGTCGGGAGGCCGCTGGCCCTTCCACCGATTCGGACCGTACGCGGTGGGCTGGGGCTTCCCGCACCTGCCTCCGCTTCACGTGTTCATTTGGGTTGACGATCGTCAAGCCATTTGAACACCCGCCCATCGACGGCGGCGCGGGCTCGTTCTCCGCGCAGGTACTCGGCTAGGTATAGGCGAACTGTGCGGTCAGGATCCCGGCCCGGTCGGCGATGACCCTCGCCCAATGCGCGCTGAATCCCGCGGGGAACACATGGTGGGCGTACCCGTCGGCGCCGACGCCGAGGCGGACCACCGGGTGGAACTCGCCGCAGCCCTTGAAATCCACCTCCACCGTCACCTCGACGTCCTCGCCGCCCTTCTGGGACAGATGGAGGCACTTGTGTTCGAACCCGGTCATCAGGAAGGGGTCGCTGGGGTCGTCGGCCCTCACCTCCGTGTCCCACCAGGGCCCGCCCCAGCCGGCGGGCTTGCCGAACGACCAGAGATCGTCGGTCTTGCCGAACCAGAGCCCGCTCTGCGGTTCGGCGGTGGTGATGCTATGACCCTGCGACGGCGAGGCGTTGTCGGCGCCCAGCACCAGCATTCCACGCCACGAGCAAAAGTCGCCGTGGACCCAGAGGTGGGTGGAGACGGGGCGTACCCCCCAGATCCGGTTGCCGTAGGCCCAGGGGCTGAGTTCATAGAACATCCCGTGGTGGTCCATCAGGAACCGCTCGTGCTCGGTCTCGCGGATACGCGGCCATTCCGTCTGCCATTTGTGGTCGAAGCAGTGCGAGGCCTTGGGCAGACGGTAGGTGCGCCAGGCCCCATCGGCGGCGGTGTACACCTGGAGCAGGGCCGAGGCCCGGTCCCACCCGGTGGCGAACAGGGTGCCGCCGAAGTCGCCCCGGCCCGCCACCGCCACATGCGGGGCCCGCGAGAGCACCGTCCAGGCATGGCCTTCCACCCCGTCCCACTCGGCCAAGGTGCCGTTGGCCTGCTCCCCGTGGAAATCCGGCTCGTGGTAGTCGTTGTTGGCCACCACCAGGCGGCCGAACGCGGAGTAGCAGTCCTTGAAATGGGTGTTGAGAAAGCCGCCGCCCTTCTGGGTGTCGAGATCCTCCCGGAGATCGAAGAGCTGCCGGCAGGCCAGGGTGTGCACGTCCAGCTCGAACAGCTCCCCCTCCATCCCCAGCATATAGACCAGCCGGTCGGGCTCCCGCAGATGCATGGCGGTGCCGGTCACCCGGACCTCGACCAGTTCGGGCACGGTGCGGATGCGGTGCTCGGCGTCGATCACATGGGGCCCGATGATCATCTGGTTCGACGGAATGTGGACCATGCGGTTGGCGTAGGTCCCGTCCACGCCCTTCGTCTCCGGGACCACCTCCATGCGCATGTCCGCGTCGATCCGCCGCAGGCTCGTGCCGGTGCCGGTACCTCGCCGGTGGGACACATAGTTGAGCACATACAGCTTCCCCGCCCAGGGCATGAGGCATCCCACGCCGATCTCACTGCGGGGGGGGCCCAGATCAGCCACCTGGGCCAGGGAGGGGACGACACCGGAGAACGAAGGGGGCGGTACGGACGAGGGCATGGCGAACCGGGGTTGGAGGTGGCGGGTCAGAGCGCTGCACCCTACCTGACCGCACGCTGGCCCGGCAACCTCGCGGGAGGGCCCCGGCGCCGATGTGGGTTGTGGGATGTGCGATGTGGGGCAACCGAAGACTGACCCTACTACGCTCCGCAGCGGAGCTACGCAGGGCAAGCTGACGAAGGCAAAAATGACGAAGTGCGTGGCGGCCTTCCCGTGGCCCGGGGGGGCCTCCCCCCGGGCCTCCGGGTACCCTTGGGTGGCGTGGGGATTTCTCCCGGGTCCGGCGGCTCATTGTGGGGGCAGGGCACGGGGGCAGGCGCCCCCGTGCCACGTCGGGGACATCCAGTTGGCGAGTGGAGGGATAGCGGCACCTGCGAGGGGTCTCAGAGGAGACTGTTCAGCGCCTCGGCCACCGCATCGACCGGGAGGGCGGCAAGATCACGCCCCGGCGCCGCAAGGTGTCCCGCCCGAGGGCCCCGGGGGGCCCAGCGGGCGGGGTCGGTGGGGCCGAACAGAGCCAGGGTGGGGAGACCGAGCGCGGCGGCGAGATGGCTGATACCCGAATCGTTGCCCACATGGGCCCGGCAGACGGACAGCACCGCCGCCACGTCGGCCAGCGGAGCGTCCCGGAGGACCGGCCCCACCCCCGCCCGGCCGAGTTCCGCGCCCAGATCGTCGTCGGCCTCTCCGACCAACCAGAGGATCTCCGCGCCCCGCGATGTCCGCAGCCGTTCCGCCAGAAGCAGGTACCGGTCGAGCGGCCAGTTCTTGGCCGGGCTGCCGCTCCCCGGATGGATGGCCACCGTCCGTTCCTCATCCTCGCCGAGGCCGAGCCCGGCCAGGATGGCGCCGCCCGACCGTTGCCAGGCCTCGGGTGGTGTCAGCGTCGGCCAGGGCGGCGGATCGTAGATGGCGAGGGACTCGAGCACCTGCGCGAAATGGTCGCAGGCATGGCCCTCCTGCACTTGCGGGTTGATGTAGAGCACCCGCCGGCATCCGGCGGCACTCAGGTTCCCCCGCACCGTGCCGTCGGGGTCGTAGAGAAATGTCACCACCACGTCGAACGACGCCAGGTAGCGGCGCCAGGACTCCTCGGGCTGCCCGACCCAGGCGAACAATTGGGCCACGTCGGCACGGTCGAGGGAGATCACCTTCTGCACCAGGCCGGTCTCCCGGGCGAGGTCCGCCACCCGGGGATATCCGGCCAGCTCGATATGCGCCTCGGGCCACCTGGCCCGCAGCCCCTGGAGGACGGGCAAGGTGACGATGAAATCCCCGAGGGCGCCTCCCCGGAAGACCAGGAAACGGGCGGGGCCCCGGGTCATGCGAACAGGATCAGTCCGCCGACCGCCATCACCGCGCCGAGGACGGCGGCGGCCGCCCCCCAGGTCCGAACGGCCCGAGGACCGCGAAGCGATCTCCCGCAGCCGATCCGGAAGAGGTACGGGGCGCAGACCAGGACCATGCCCTTCACCGCCATCAGATAGGCGACCACCACGAACAGGAGCCGGAACGGGGTGTCCTCCCATCGGACATGGATCAGCACCGGGTTCGCGCCAAGCACCAGCAGGGCCCCCAGGGCCCGTACCGCCAGGAGCTCATCGAGGTAGATCACCAGGAGCAGATAGAATACGGGCAGGCCCAGAAGAATCAGCGGCTTAAACTGATTCAGAAAGGGCAGGACGCTGATGTGGATGAGCAGCCCCCACCAGACCACCGCAAGGGCCAGGAGAATCCGCGCGGGCCATACGGAGCGGGGAAAGAGGTCCAGGCGCTCGCGGAACCATGCGGGCCGGACCAGCATCAGCGTGCCGAACAGCAGAAGGAGACCGCCCAGCCCGAGGGCGATGCCGTGGGCCGGGGTCATGGACGAGGCGTCCGGTTGGCAGAGAGGACATTCATGATGGGAACCCCCTATGATTGCAGGAGGAACCGAGTCAGGCAAGGCGGATGACAGCCGTGTGTCGGGGTTGGAGCAAAACCGGAAGGGGCTTCGGGATTCTCCAGGGCCCGTTGCCCGGCGTCGGTGACCTCGTAGCGCCAGACCCCGAACCCGTCGCGGACGGCCATCTGACGGCCCAGGCGGTCGTAGGCGGTGTGTATGGATAGCTGGCTGGCTG
>PXDE01000425.1 GCA_003566475.1 PVC group bacterium
CGGGAGCCGCAGCCGCGGGCGGTGATCATGCCGTAGCCGAACAGCAGCCCGCCCAGGGGGACGAGCAGCCAGGAGAACTGAGGCTGGAGGTAGAGCGAGGGCCGGAGGTCGGCCAGGCCGAAGGCGCGGAGGATCTGCGTCCCCAGCAGCGCCACCGACGCCGCGAACAGGAACCCGGCCGCCCGCCGGGGGCGCCTCTCGGTCCAGGCCTCGCGCAGCCCGCCGGTCAGGCAGAACCCGATCCGCTGCCCCGCCGCGCCGAACACGACGCCCAGAGCGAACCCGCCCCAGATCACCCACGCGTGCTGCGCGCTCATCGGAACCCAGGCCGGAACATGGCCGCCAAAAAAGAGGTTGAACCGCGAATGGACGCGAATGGACGCAAATTCTCGCGCTTGTCCGGACCCCGGCCACAGCCTGGGCTGGTCTGCCCGGGTTTTGTGTGACGGACGTCTTCGTCCGTCGCCGCGATGTCCAGAGCTTGCAGCGGCTCATGGATTGGGGCGACAGCGCAGGCCAAGGTCAATCCCGGCGCGGCGCCTTCGCAGGACGGGCGAGGACGTCCGTCCCACGTCCAGACAGGCGCCACACGGTTCGTGTGCGCCCGGACCCATTCGCGTCCATTCGCGTCCATTCGCGGTTCCAAGAGAATGGGGGTCTGGTCAGCCGCCGGGCCGGGTGCCCCAGGTGTCCTGGGCGATGGCGGCGTACCAGCCCTGGCCGAACTCGGCCTCGCGGCGGCGGAACTCGCGGCCGGCGCCGGCCGGGCTCACCCCGCCCGACCCCGGCACCTCGCGGAGCTGGCCGTCGTGGACCTCGTACACGTTGGCCACCGAGATGCCCCAGCCGGGGGCGATCAGGCTGTAGCAGGTGTTGGCCCAGCGCGGCTCGGAAGCGGCCTCGCCGGCCAGATCGGCCACGATGGCCCGGGCGGCGACCTTGGCCTGGTTGTTGGCCACGAATCCGGACTTGGGCATGGGCGCGGCCTCGGTGGCGTCGCCGACCACAAAGATGCCGGGAACCTGCTTCGATTCGAAGGTGCGCGGGTGGATTGGCACCCAGCCGGAATCGTTGGCGGTCCCGGCCCGGTGGGCGATGAGCCCGGCCTGCTGCGGGGGCACCACGTTTAGCACGTCGGCCTTGTGGATGGTCCCAAACTCGGTCTCGACCTCGAGGGCGTCGGCGTCCACCCGGACCACCCGGCCGTCGGCCGAACGGCCCACCCATTCGATCATCTCCCCGTAGTGCTCCCGCCACCCCTCCTGGAACACGCCCTGCTTCGAGAACGCGTCCTTGGCGTCCAGGATGAGGACCTTCGAGCGCGGCTTGTGCTGCTTGAAGTAGGCCGCGACCATGCTCACCCGCTCGTAGGGGCCAGGCGGGCAGCGGAACGGATTGTCGGGGGCGACCAGGATGAAGGTGCCGCCGTCCTCCATGGCCTCGAGCTGGCGCTTGAGCAGGTGGGTCTGGGGACCGGCCTTCCAGGCGTGCGGGGCCTTCTCGGCCGCCGCCTCGTCGTAGCCTTCGAGAGCGCCCCAGCGGATGTCGATGCCCGGCGAGAGCACGAGGCGGTCCCATTCCAGAGTCTCTCCGCCGGACAGCCGCAGGGTCTTCGCGTCGGCGTCCACGTCCTCGGCGGTGTCGTGGACCACCCGTACCCCGTAGCGGTCGCGCAGCTCGTCGTAGCCGTGGCCCAGAGACTCGAACGTCCGCAGGCCGGCCAGGTAGAGGTTGGTGAACGGGCAGGTGGTGAACCGTTCGGACGGTTCGACCAGGGTCACCTCCAGATCGGGGCCGAAACGCCGCAGGTACTTGGCGGCGGTGGCTCCGCCGAAGCCGCCGCCGACCACCACCACCCGGCCCCGGGGGCCTCGGGTGGCGGCCAGAGCGGGCAGGCCGCCGAGGGCGAGAAGCGAACCCGCGCCCAGCAGCTTGAGGGCGTCGCGACGATTGAGGTTGGATGGGCTCATGGCGTGCTCCGGGTGGTCCCGCCGGGGGGAAGCTCGGCGAAATGACGGGCCAGCGCCCGCAGTTCCTCTTCCGTGTAGCCCCGGGCTAGGCGCGGCATCACGGTGGCCCCGGGCATCTGGTCTTCCCGGAAGGCGAGGAGCTGGCTCTGCATGATCAGGGCCGGCTTCCCGGCCAGCGGCGGGATGGAGGTGTGCAGGGCGCCGTCGGTCCCGTGGCAGGCGGCGCAGGACTGGGCCATTACCTCAATCTTCGCCGCGAACTCCTCGGCGCCGGGCGCAGTCGCGGGTGCCGGAGGCGAATCAGGCTCGGTGTCGGCAGGTGGCCGCAGCGTCCGGATGGTCAGCACCACCACCCCCAGCGCCGCCAGCATGATCACCATCCGCACCCAGATCCCCGCGTCCGGCCCATTCCGCTTCTTTCCGGTCTGATTTTGCGTGTTCATAGGGCCAAAGCGTACCGGCTTCGTGGGTATTGGCAAGCGGGAATGGACGGGCGGAGACGCTCTTGTCCAGCACCGCCAGGTTGTGGCCCATGCTCTCCTTGGGCATCCGGCCCACGTTCTTGAGGGTGAGGGTGATCTCGTCCCCCGCCCGCACCGTGAACTCCGTGACCGAGAACCGCATGTGGTCGTTGCCCAGAATCTCGATCTCGGTGGCCGGCTCCGGCGGCGCGACCTCCCGGGTGGAGCAGGCGGTCAGCAGGAACGCCGTGAGCAGGCCGACCAGCCGCGCCGATCCGGACACAAGGGGCTTTGCGGTCATCGTCACCATCCTCGCCTTGGACAGATCCTCTCTCGAATGTCTGATGCCGGATAGAAAAATTAATAAGCAATGAATACCTGGATCATCGCAATAGACCACCCCCGGCCGTCCGGGTCAACTCGTGCGTCGGCCGAAAACCTAACCCCACCCATGACCTGATTTCACGTCAAAAATAAAGGCCTGACCCCTATTGAACCCCTATAAACAGGGGCTAAACGAGAAGGGGTCAGACCTTAATGCTTGACATTAAGGTCTGACCCCCACCGCTCGCTTGACCCCCACCGCTGACCTTTGCCGTTTCCCGAATGCGCAAAGCGTTTGGCCGACTGCGGGGGCGAGCCCGGACCGTGCGAAGCCCCACCACTACGCCGCGAACCCCACGTCTCCGTCCGCCCCGGTAGCATGGCCGCGCTCGCCGCTCCGGTGCTGGGGACGCATGCGGGCGAGGACCGGTTCGAGGTCGGTCTGGTCCGGCGCGTCGGCCCCCCGGTGGGCGGCCGCGAGCAGGGTCGCGGTGACCAGCTCGGCCAGATAGGCCATGCTCCAGCCCTGGGTTTGGCCGGCCAGCCGACCGATCCTCGATGCGGGAAGACCGGGCAGGCGAACTTTCAGGAACCGCTCCCGCAGTCCTGCCTCGGGCAGGCCCAGCGTCCACACCCGGTCGAACCGGCTGGGCCGGTGCTTGAGCGCTTCGTCGATGGCCTCGGGCCGGTTGGTGGTGGCCAGGGTCAGCACCCCTTCGGCGCTCTGGAGCCCGTCCAGCTCGGCCAGAAGCGCGGAGCGGGCGACCTTTTCGAGGATGCCGTCCAGCTCCTCCAGGCAGACCACGGCCGGGGCCCGGGCCCGCGCCTTGTGGTACAGCTCGGCGATGTCGTTCTCGCTGAGCAACGGGTGGACCTTGAGCGCGAGCAGGGTCGCCCCGTGGCGGCGATGGGCGCCCACCATAAGGCGCCGGGCCAGCATGGTCTTTCCGTTCCCAGGCGGCCCGCAGAGCAGGAAGCCCCGGCGCCAGGGGGCGCCCAGCCGACGATAGGTCTCCTGATGGGCGAAGAACCGGTCTGCCTGATCCACCACGTCGTCGGCCATTCCCGATGGGAGAAAGGGGAGGGGGCACCTCTTCGGGTCGAGGTGCACATCCTCCCCGCCGAACATCTCGACCGGGATCCAGCCCGACGGGCAGGGAAGGGCGGTCAGCACCGCCTCCAGGCGCCGGACCCAGCCCGCGTCCCGGGTGGACACCAGCACGAAGCGCCCGTTCTGCCCTGTCGAGTCGAGGCAGGTGAACAGGTGCACGGGCGGCTCGCCCTCCGCCTCGAAGCGGGAGAGGCCGATCCAATGGGCGGCGTGCGCCTCGTCCGCATACTGGCTGTCGTAGTGGATCATCCCGGGCAGGCCGCGGTCGGGCCGCGTCCACCGCCATGGGCCGAGAACGCCCTCAGACGCCCCGTCGTCGGCCAGCACGCGGGTCAGCGTCCTCCGGTGAGACCGGTTTGGCCACCAGCACATCCATTCCGCCGCTTCCGGCACCGCCTGCCGGAGCAGGCGCCGGGCCTCCAGAGCGGTCAGCCCCCAGCCGGGGACAATCGGCGTTTCCAGCGGGCCCTCCACCGTCGGACCCGGATCTCGAATTCGGGACTGCATATCGGCCTCCTCGCTCAGAGCTGGTTGATGCGGTGGGAGGGACAGGAGAAGGTGAACTCGGACATGACGGGCCTCCGGTGGATGGGGTGGTCTCTGAATGTTGCCCCGCATCTTCGGACGCCATGGCGGACATAGCGTGTCCTTCAGAAGATGGAGAACCACGGAAAGCACGTGGGGACACGAAAAGGGGGAGGGGGAGGCGAGGGGGAACCGCGAATGAACGCCAATGAACGCGAATGGGAAGGGGATGCCTGTAGCCGCGGCCGCCTTGGCCGTGGATGCCAAAGGGGACGAGTCCGGATCGTCCCCGTAGAAGCGGATTCCTTCCGCTTCCCCACGGCTTGCACGAAACGGCCCGCCGGGGCATCTTTCCATCATGGCTACTGACCTTGCCCATGTTCAGGAGGAAGCCCTGCGTCTGTCGCAGGAGGACCGGCTGCATCTGGCTCGGGTGCTGCTGGAGGCGGCGGAAGAGGCGGATCCGGATGCCGACGCCGCCTGGGACGCCGAGATCGCGCGACGAATCAAGGCGGTGGATGGGGGAACCGCCCGGGGACGCCCCGAATTCTGGCTCGATCGCATGTAGCCGCTCGCCCCTTCGGGGAGGGGTTTCCTGGGCCTCTATGATGCGGTCTGCCTCCGGAGTTCCCCTCCTGGGAGGGGTGCCCGAAGGGCGGGGTGGGTGCGACCGGGCACGAGATTGGGTTCGCTCAAGGACATCCCCTGTCCCCCACCCTGGTCGACGATCCCCGCATGCCCACCCCCATGCCCCGCATTCCGCCCGAGATTCACCTTGCCCCACCCGCCTCCGGCGCGGATGCTGCTCCCGTCGCGCATCGCGCGGCCTGGAGGCCATGAACCGAGGCAAAGCCCAGTTCGCCCGGCTGATGGAGCTGACCCGTCGGATCCGGGAGGGGGAGTACCCGAACGCGAAGTCGTTCGCCCGGGACTGGGGCGTGTCCCAGAAGACGGTCCAGCGCGATATCGACTTCCTGCGCGACCAGGAGGACGCGCCGCTGGCCTACGACAAGATCCGCGAGGGGTACCACTTCACCGAGCCCCAGTGGTTCCTGCCCTCGGTCAGCCTCAGCGAGGGCGACCTGCTGGCCCTGCTCATCGGCTCGCGGGTGCTCGACCAGTACCGGGGCACGCCGGTGGCGGAACGGCTGGAGGGAGTGTTCGACCGCCTGGCCGGGCTGCTGCCCGACCGCATCAC
>PXDE01000293.1 GCA_003566475.1 PVC group bacterium
CCGAGGCCCCGCCCCACCGTGCAGGTCAGCCAGCAGCGGGTGACGCGCCCCACCCCCGAGGCCACCCCGCCGCCCCGCGCGCTCACCCCGGACGAGATCGCCGCCCTGCTGCGCCCCGGGGTTCCCACCGCCGCCCCCAGCCCGCAGTCCTCCGGCAGCGCCGACGAGATCGCCCGCTACTACGCGCAGATCCGGGATCTGCTCCACCGGGCCTGGCGTCAGCCCGCCGAGGTGGCCCGCGGCGGAGGGGGATCCGCCGAGGCCCTTATCCGGGTCCACCGCGACGGCAGCATCTCCGTGCGTCGGATCAGCCGCAGTTCGGGCAACCCGGTCATGGACGCCTCGGTCATGCGGGCGATCGAGTCCGTGGGCCGCCTCCAGCCCCTGCCCGCCGCCATCCCGGGCCCCCACCGGGACATCACCATCCAGTTTGAACTGACCCCGGGCGCCCTGTCCGCCCGGTCCTGACGGAGTCCCCCTCACCATGCCGATCTTCCGACGCCTCCTGCCCGCCCTGCTCGCCGTCGCCGCCCTGGCCGGGTCCGCCCCGGTCCGCGGGCAGATCACGGTCACCAAGCCGGGCGAGGGCAAGGTGGCGCTGGACCTCTCCGGGCTGCGGGCGACCGACGCCGCCGGGCAGGAGGTGCTGGCCGTGCTGCGGGCCGATCTCGAGCGGTCGGGCTGGTTCCAGCTCGTGGGCTCGGGGCAGGGGCAGGTGGCGGTTTCCGGCGCCGCCCAGTCCCGGGGGGGGCAGCTCCAGCTCCATCTCGAGGCCGGGGTGCCCGGGGCCCGCCGCCTGCTCGGCCAGACCTACCGGGGCACCCCCGCCCAGGCCCGGGCGGTGGCCCACCAGGCCGCCGACGAGCTGGTGAAGGCGGTGGTCGGCCGCCCCGGCATGGCCTCGGCCCGGGTGGTGTTCGTCAACCGCCGGGGCGGCACGGCCAAAGAGCTGTTCGTGATGGACGCCGACGGGCATGGGGTGGTCCAGCTCACCCGCGACAACACCCTCAGCCTCAGCCCCAAATGGGGGCCGCGCGGGGACCGGCTGGTCTACACGTCCTACCTGCAGCGCTTCCCCGACGTCTACCTCATCGAGCTGTCCACCGGGCAGCGCTCCCGGCTGTCGGCCTTCCCCGGCCTCAACACCGGCGGGGTGCTCTCGCCGGACGGCCGCGACCTCGCCCTCATCCTGTCCAAGGACGGCAATCCCGAGCTGTACGTGATGCAGCTCGCCACCCGGCGCCTCACCCGGCTCACCCACACCCGCACGGCGGTCGAGGCCAGCCCCGACTGGTCGCCGGACGGGCGCGAGATCGTCTATGTGTCCGACGCCCCCGGCGCGCCGCGGCTCTACATCATCGGCCGCGACGGGGGCCGGGCCCGCCGCGTCCCCGGCCTGCCCGGCAACGAGCAGGTCAATCCGAGCTGGGGTCCGGACGGCCGCATCGCCTTCAGCGCCCGGATCGACGGGCGCTACCGGATCGCCGTGGCCTCCGCCCAGGGCGGAGGGGTCGAGGTGGTCTCCCCGGCCGACGGGGCCGACTACGAGGATCCGAGCTGGATGCCCAACGCCCGGCACCTCATCGCCGCCCGCGCCGCCGGCCGGCGCAGCCAGCTTGTCCTTCTTGACACCATGGGCGATCCGCCCCTAGTGTTTTCCGCGATTCCCGGCGACAGCACGTCGCCGCACGCGTCTCCATAACACGAACCGCGGGCCTCCGGTCCGCACGTCCTCCAGGTGAGGCAGGCAGGTAGGAACATGTCCGGTACCAAATGGTGGGTCTGGGTGCTCGCATCGGTGTTGGTGATTTCGTCCGCGACCGGGTGCAAGCGCACCGTGCGGGGACCGGGCGCGGCCGGGCGGCCTGGCCCCGGCGACGCGGTCACCCCCTGGGATCCGGACCAGATCGGTCTCGAAGGATGGGACTCGCCGGAGCGGCCGTTCGATCTCGAGGGCCGGATCATCCAGGAGCTTCAGGGCCAGTTCGACTCCGTGTACTTCGGCTTCGACCGCTATGCCGTGGACGCCTCCGAGCGGCCCAAGGTCGAGCGGGTGGCCATCTTTCTCCGCGACCACGCCGACGTGGGGGTGATTGTGGACGGCCACACCGACGAGCGCGGCAGCGCGGAGTACAACCTCGCCCTCGGGGAGCGCCGGGCCCTCGCCGTGCGGCAGTACCTCACCACCCTCGGCATCGACGGCTCGCGCATCCAGACCCGGAGCTTCGGGGAGGAACGTCCCGCCGCGCCGGGCACCGGCGAGTCCGTGTGGTCCCTCAACCGCCGGGCCGAGTTCTCGTTCTACCGCTAGCGCGGTCCCGGTCCCGGCGGGGCCGGTCCGCAGGGAGGCTCGACGCATGAACCTGGGCTTCATCGGCGGGGGCACCGGTGGCCTGGAGATGCTGGTGGTCTTCGTGGCCATCCTGCTCCTGTTCGGGGCCAAGCGGCTGCCCGAGATCGCCCGCAGCCTGGGCAAGGCCCTGGCCGAGCTGCGCCGGGCCTCCCAGGAGGTCCGCAACGAGATTCTCCAGGCCGACCAGGATCTGCGGGGCGAGCCCGAGACCAGGGCGGGGAGCCCGGAATCGCCCTCCGTCCGCACCCCGGCCGACGCCCAGCCCCGGGCCCCGGTCCAGGCCCCGCCGCCGCCGTCCGACGCGGATCCCCATGTCCCGTGACCTGACCTCCGCCCCGGATGCCGCCGACGAGGGCCTGGCCAAGCCATTCCTCGACCACCTCGAAGATCTCCGCATCGCCATCTTCCGGTGCATCGTCACCCTGGCCATCGGGTTCGCGGTGGCCATTCCCCTCACCCCCGTCATCCTCCGCCTCCTCCAGGCCCCCCTCCACGGCATCGTCGAGGATCCCCGGCGGTTTCTCCGCACCCTCGAGGTGGCCGGGGCCTTCAACATCCTCATGCGCGTCGGCACCTGGACCGGGCTCGTCCTCTGCGCCCCCGTCCTCCTCCTCTGGATCACCCAGTTCGTGTTCCCCGGGCTCACCCCCCGCGAGCGCATGTTCGTCCGGCGCACCCTGGTCTTCTCGGCCGGACTGTTCGCCCTCGGGGTCGTCCTGGGGTACCACATCACCACCGGCATGGCCCTGCGCTGGATGTTCGGGCTCAACCAGTGGCTGGGCCTCGAGCCGGAATGGACCGCCACCAGCTACGTGTCCTTCGTCATGGGCATCCTCATCGCCTTCGGCCTCGCCTTCCAGCTTCCCGTGGTGGTGCTCTTCCTCGGCTACCTCGGGGTGGTCACCCCGCCCCTGCTCCGCAAGTACCGTCGCCATGTCCTGGTCGGACTGCTCCTCCTGGCCATGTTCCTCACCCCGCCCGACATCATCAGCCAGATCATGATGGCCATCCCCCTCGCCGTGCTCTACGAGATCACCATCTGGGTGCTCGCCGCCTCGCTGCGGGCCCGGCGGCGGGAGGCCGCCGCCGCCGAGGCCGAACCGCCATGACCCTCCGCCTGGCCGGCTTCGGCGTCCGCGGCGACATCGGGGGCGGCATGACCCCCCGCGTCGCCCTCGACTTCACCGGGGCCTTCGCCGCCTTCACCCAGGGGGGCCGCATCCTCCTCGCCCGCGACACCCGCGGCTCCGGCCCCATGCTCCACGCCGCCGCCCTCGCCGCCCTCCTCGACGCCGGCTGCGAGGTGATCGACCTCGGCGTCTGCCCCACCCCCATCCTCCAGTTCTTCGTCCCCCGCTACCGCGCCGCCGGCGGCATCTCCATCTCCGGCGGCCACAACGGCATGGGCTGGAACTCCATCACCCTCGTGGGGGCCGACGGCAGCCTGCTCGACCCCGGGGCCGGCGAGGCCGTGCTCGACTGCTTCCACGGCGGCCGCCACCGCCACCGCTCCTGGGACGGCCAGGGCATCCACCGCCCCGTGTCCGGATTCGCCGCCACCTACTTCGACTGGCTCGCCTCCTTCCTCCGCGCCGACGCCATCCGCGAGCGGCGGTTCAAGGTGCTGGTCGACCCCGTGGCCGGGGCCGGCTGCGCCTACCTCGAGCCCTTCGCCGAACGCCTCGGGCTCTCCCTCGTCACCATCAATGGCGCCCCCTCCGCCTACCTGCCCCGCGAGCCGGAGCCCCGGCCCCGCAGCGCCCTCCAGATCGCGTCCTTCATTGGCCATGTCCGGGGCGACGCCGGGTTCGTGTTCAGCAGCGACCTCGGCCGCCTCTCCCTGGTCACCGAGACCGGCGAGCCGGTGAGCGAGGAGAACACCCTGCCCCTCATCGCCTCCCATCTCCTGGGCCGCCGGGCCGGGCCCATGGTCGTCAACTGCTGCACCACCCGCACCATGGACGACCTCGCCGCCGAGCACGGGGTGCCGCTCATCCGAACCCGGGTCGGCCAGGCCTGGGTGGTGGCCGCCCTCGCCGACGAGCAGGGCCGGGTCGGCGGCGAGGGCAACGGCAGCGCCGCCGTGCCCGCGTTCAGCCCCGCTTTCGACGGGTTCCTCATGATGGGCCTCGTGCTCGAGGCCATGGCCGAGTCCGGGCTCACCCTGTCCGAGCGCCTGCGGCCGCTGCGGCGCTACGTCCGGGTCAAGACCAGCCTGCCCGCCGGCCCCAACGGCCCCGAGTCCCTCGAGCCGTTTCGGGCCGCCATGCCCCGGGCCGACCGCGTCGACCGCACCGACGGGCTCCGGCTCGACTGGGACGACGGCTGGGTCCACGTCCGGGCCTCCCGCACCGAGGATATCATCCGCGTCATCTCCGAGGCCCGCACCCAGGACACCGCCCGCGCCCGCGCCGACCAGGCCCTTGGCGTCCTCGAGCGCATGCTCTGACCCTCCGCCCCCCGCCTTCGACGCCACCTGCCGCGCGTGCGCAGGAAAGATGATTGGTCACAAGGACCGCAGAGACCGCAAAGGAGTGGAGAGGAGAGGAGCCCCCCGGAGCCCCCTCTGTCCGATGGGTCCGACCCGTCCGATGGGTCCGACCCTGTGCCCGCTCCGCCCGGGTTCCGCGAGCAGCCCGTAGCCACCGACGCCAGGAGGTGGCCGCCCACGAACCGAAACTGCCCCGCCGGATCCGCGCGCCACCCGTAGCCGCGTCCGCCAAGGACGTGGACGACCATGACCCGAATCCGAACCGCCTCCGACCCGAGCCCCCCCCCCGGAGCCGAACGCGCCACCTGTCGCGGCGTAGCCCGCAGGGCGAAGACGGAAGCGTTTGGCCGCGCCTGGCCCGCCGCCGAACCGAGCCGGAACTGCGCGAAGCCCGTAGCCACCGACATCCTGCCTTCGCCAGGCTTCGGCGGACACAGCCAGGAGGTGGCAGCCCACGGTCCGTTGCGAGATCGCCCAAGGAGAGCTCGAAGGGCCGTTCCCGTGCCCACTATCGGCCTTCCCTGCCGCTGCCACGCCCTTGGCGGGCGTAGCTACACCGCCCGTCCAACCCCTGGACGAATCCGTCCAAGGTCTGGACACCCTCACGTTCCCGAGAGCGTCGCCACGATCATGCACGCCGTCGCTCGGCCTTCTCTCCGTATGGCCTGAGTTGTTCTGGATCTGGCAGGGTCTTCGGCGCTTCAGGAACTCCATGCACCTCCACTCCGGACAGAATTCCGCCC
>PXDE01000336.1 GCA_003566475.1 PVC group bacterium
ATCGTCTCCGCGCCCGCCGATGTGCGCATCGACGCCATCGATCCCGGTGCCCTCCAGATTCGGATGGAGGACGGGTCGGTCGCCGCCATCGAAGGCCACCTGGTGGTCCGCTGGACCCCCCGCACCCTGATCGAGCGCGGGGGCTGGCTCTGGCAGTACCAGCTTCAGGACGAGCCCGACACCTACGCGCCGCGACAGGAGCATCTGGTCCTGCGAACCGACCCCAGCCGCAACAGCACCACCTATCGCCTGCACGCCCACGCGGCGGTTGACGGCAGAGACCTGGAGATCGTCCTGCGCCGGCGCGATGGGGCCTGGATCGACGCCACCGCCCAGGCGCCGCAGTGGAACCGGGCCAGCCATGTGGTCGACACCGAGAGCATACGTGTCGGCCCCGACCGGAATCTGCAGGGTCGCCTGGATGTGACTCTGCTCGCCGACCGCTGGGTGCCGGAGGATGGCCAGCCACGCCCGATCACGCTGGTCCCCGACACCGCCATCCGCAGCGACGGGGCCATCGAGGGCACCTACCAGATCCGAGGCAGCATGGGAGACCGTGAGGGCGCGCTGACCGGTACCGTCAACCTGGAGCTGCACGGATCCTTCCAGTTCGAACGCGACCCGCCGCGCGGCGGCCGACTCCAGGTGACCGTCGAGACGCCCGATCCCGAACGATCCGCCCAGCTTCCTTCGCAGCCCGAAGATGACGACGCGGCATCTCCGCTGGCCCACCTGCGGGCCGCCCTGGCCTACCATCTGGCCTTGGTCGACTACCCGCGCCCGGTGGCTGAGACCGTGGGGGCCGTGCGGGTCGCGGCCGCCGAGGGCGATGGGGACGCGATGGTGGAGAACCTGCGGGCCTGGCTGGCCACCACGGTGGAAGCCGAGGTCATCCGCGCCGACCTGGTCGACGCCGACCCGCGGTTCGGGCCCTACCATGGCGAGGAACGCCTGGAGATCGAGGACGGCCGCAACCAGGTTCCGGTTGCCGACCTCGACCCCGTCCGGCCTCAGCGCTGGCAGCGCGCCACGGCCTGGCAGGTCATCGGGCCCTTTGGCGTCGACGCCTTTCCCGAAGCCCCCATGCCGGAGGTGGTCCCCTCTGCGGCCTACCCCGCCGATGCCCTCGGCTGGGCCGCCACCGGGGATGCCGTGCTGCGATGGGAGGCCGCCGACACCATCCATCGCCCGGCCGTGCCCCCGGCTCCGGACGTCCTCGTGAGCGACTGGGACCATAGGAGCGAAGCCCCCCGGCGAACGCTCACCTTCGCCACCACGACGCTGGACGTCGCCGCTGATGACGAATACGTGATCGCCCTGCACGCGCCCCCCCATGCGGTCCAGATGTGGGTCAACCGCCGCCGGGTGGAGATCCCCCGGCCCTCCGAGCCGCGCACGCGGCATCATCCGCTCATCGTACGCCTGCCCCTGAGCGCGGGGCCGAATGAGCTGCTGCTTCGGGTCGCCAACGACTTCGAGCAGACCTTCGCCGACCTGTGGTTCTGCACCGCCGGCGCCCCCCACCCGGAACGGGCCGCCGCGCACCGGGCGTCCATCCCGCCCCCGCAGCACCAGGGCTGGCGCGGGGAGAACCGTCAGGGCCGGGCTCCCGACGCCGACCCGCCCCTGGTCTGGGATCTCGAGAGCGGATTCAATGTGGCCTGGCGACGCCCCGTCCCGACCGGACTGGGCGGGGTGACCGTCTCCGGCAACCGGGCCTTCGTCACCGCCGACCCGGACCAGCTTCTGGCCCTGAACCTCACCGACGGGGAGATCCTGTGGCGGGTGTCGGGCGACGGTCCGGCGGATGCGGGCCGCACCGCCTCCACCACCCCGGTGGCCACCGCCGACCGGGTCTGGGCCTGGTTCGGCACCGGCCGCGCCCTCTGCGCCGACCACGAGGGCGCCCTGCAATGGTCGGTGGACAGCGGCCTGCGCGCCCGCGGCACCCATCTGGCCTCGCCCCTGCTTGTCAACGATCTCCTCATCCTGCAGGGCGTGGATCCGGACCACGACCAGGTCGCCGTCCAGGCCCTGGATGCCGCCACCGGCGCCCCGCGCTGGCGGCGCCTGCTAAGCGCGGATCCCATCGACTTCATGACCCTCACTCCCCGCTACGACCACCGATGGTACCGCGACGGACGCCCTGGCGACGGATGGGGCCTGGCCTCCATGCGCCTGCACCACGGCGACCGACACCGCGACGTCATCATCACCCACGACGGGGCCCTGCTCGACGCGGAGGACGGCGCGCTCCTCGTCCGACGCCTGCCGGTGGTCGACGGCAACCGCAGTCCGCCCCTGGTCGTGGATGACAGCGTGTATGTCTCCACCAACACCGGGCATGCCGCCCTCGACCTGTGGCTGGAAGGCGATGGGCGGGTCGGCCACCGCCTGCGCTGGCTGGTCCGGCGCCGCACCTTCAGCGGCGGCGGCATCCCCCTGCGCCACAGCAGCAGTTGGCCGATGTCGCCCCTCATGGTCGATGGCCTGCTGGTCTGCCATCGCCATGACCACGGTCATCGCCCCCGGCATCGGGTGCGGCCCTTCGGCGGGGGTGATGTCGTCGACCCTGAGACCGGCCGCTGGCTGGCCACCCGGTTCGACCTCACCCATGGGTCCAATCCCTCGCTGCCCATGATCCACGCCGGCGCGTGGCTGTTCGCCGGCAACAGCGGTCAGGGCTGCACCATGGGCTTCTCGCTGGACCATGGCGAGCTGGTCGCGGCCCTTCCCGGCCTGCCCCCGCTGCCCCTGATGCGCAACCGCATCGATCCCAGCTTCGCCGCGCCGGTGGCCGTCGGCCGCCACCTGCTGGTTCGAGGCACGGGAGCGGTCACCGCCTTCGCCGTGGACGGCGAGGCGGGCCGACAGCGGCAATGGGAACTCATCGCCGAGGACCAGATGGCCCAGATCCCGGTGCGGCCACCGGAGACCGAGGCTCCCAGAATCCCGGCCACGCCCGGGGATTTCCATACCCAGGACCGGCTCCCCGTGGTCGATGTCCAGCCGGGCGTCTGCTTCAGCGACTGGCTGGTCGCGGGCCCGGTGCCTCCAGGCGCGCCCGTCGAGCCGCCGCAGCTTGGTGGGATCGAGGGTCTGCCCCAGGCCGGCGAACCGCTGCCTGGCACCGACATCGCCTGGCGGTCGCTCAGTCCGCGCGACCACACCATCATGAGCACCAGCTACGCCCCCGAGTTCCACTGGACCACCGACCGGCCCCGGTTCGATCACCGCATCGACCTCATCGCCCTGCTGGGCGGCCGCCCGCAGCCCGGGACCGTCCTGCTCATGGCCACTGTCCTCAGCGTCCCGGAGACGCTGACCGCCAGCCTCGCCACCGGCGCGGCGGGCTTCCAGGCCGACGACGTCGCGGCCTGGCTGGGGGGCCGGCCGGTGCCCCTCGACACGCCCCTGCGGCTGGAGGCCGGATCCCATGCCCTGCTCCTGCGGGTTCCCATCGGCCGGATGCCGCCCTTCGCCCGCGTGCTCCACCTCAAGCCCCACCTCGTCCTGAGTCCCGACCAGGAGGACACCGTACAGGCCTGGTATGACCTCGTCGCCGAACGGCGCCCGCTTCTCGAGCGCATCGCAGCCCAGGACGACAACCCCCACGCCGCCCAGGCCCAACGGCTGGTGGAGAGGCTCGACCAGCGCGAGTAGAGGGCCGGGCCCCGCGTCGGGCGGAAGCCAAAGCGGCGTGGCGGTCAGGCGACCTCCCTTCCCGCCGCAGTCCATGGGGGAGGTCGCCTGGCCGACGGGCCACCGGCTTTGGACTGCGGTGGCATCAGCCAACCAAGGCCCTGCGTCCACCGCGAGACCTCCCGACCTATCAGGCCGCATGGCCACCCCACCCCGTGCGACACCGCCTTGGCTACCGCCCGCCTTCGCCAGGCTCCGGCGCGGCGCGCCGGCGGCGGAACAGGCCCGTCGAACCGAAACACGTTCCCGGGCTCCATTCTTGCGGCCGCCCCTTCAGGGCGGATCGGGTGGGGGCGACGATCCTGGGGTTGCCCCCCAGGCTCCGTTAGGCGGCGGCGCCTTCAGCGCCCGGGCAGGTCCGGCCCATGCTTTCCTTCGACATTCGGAGTTCGACAGGCAGTCGCATGCCCGGCGAAGTCCCGCCTTGCGGGACGCGTAGTCGGGACATTCTTCGGTTCTCCCGCGTCGACCATACCGAGCCGCGAGAATCGATAGCGATAGCGAGACGCGACGGACTGGCCCTACTTCTGACTTCGTACCTCGTCAATCGTCAATCTGCGGTTTCCCAGAACCCACATCCCACATCGCACATCCCACACCGGCGCCGCCTGTCTCACCCGTTACCCGGCTTGCCCACCGGGCAAGCGGCCTTCACTGCTCTGAGACACACTCCCTCAGCTCCGTAGGCAAGCCGCTGGTCATCAAGAGCATACGTCCGAATGGAGACGGCCCCAGTAGTCCGCTGTTCCCGCCCTGCGGGACGGACCGCGCGTGAAACGAGCCTGCCTGAGCGGAAGAGAAGCCATGGTCGAGCCTTCCTCTGGCCAGGCACCGGACATGCGCCCTCGTCCCGCCCTGCGGGAACAGCGAGGTACTGGCATGCATCCCGCATCCCGTATCGCGCATCCCGCATCCCGCATCCCGTATCGCGCATACCGCATCGCGCCAGCCGTCTCACCCATCATCCGGCTGGCCCACCGGACCAGCGGCCTCGACTGACCACCGACCCCCTCCCCCCACAACCGCGCTTGCCGCCTCTGGGACCCACCGGTACCCTCTGACCTGTGAGTGCCGCCGCGCCACCTCCCTCCATCCCCTACCACAGCCTGGGCGAGATCTGCCGGGGTCGGCGGGATCTGGTCGGGCGCTGGATGGCGGCGGGGATGCTGACCGACGTCCGTGCCGTGGCCATCATCATCCTCGGCGCGGGGTTGTACGGGGCCTCGCTCGGCCTGTGGCGCGGACCCGGCCAGGCCGCGATGAACGCCATCAAGTTCCCGCTCCTGATCACTCTGGTGGTGGCAGGCAACGCGGCGCTCAACGGCATGCTGGCCATGGTCATGGGCGCCCCGCTCTCCTTCCGCCAGACCTATCGGGCCATTCTCCTCAGCATGGTCATCCTGGCCCTGGTGCTCGGCTCCCTCACCCCCGTCTCGCTGGCCCTCTGGTTCAACGCGCCGCCCCTGGGCTCGGAGGACACCGGTCTCGGCTACGCGCTCATCATGGTGGCCCATGTCTTCCTCATCGCCCTGGCCGGGGTCACCGCGAACGTCAGGCTGTACGGGGCCCTGCGCGGGGCCTGTCGGGACGACTCCCGCCTCGCCCTCCGCGTGCTCGTGGCCTGGCTGGCCGGCAACCTGCTGCTGGGCAGCCAGCTTTCCTGGAACCTGCGTCCGTTCATCGGGTCGCCGGAACTGGAGACGCAGTTCTTCCGCGAGGACGCGTTCTCGGGCAATTTCTTCGAGGCTTTGCATCGCCAGGGACTGAACCTCATCCACCGGGAGACCCGCCATGACTGACCAGCCCCCCGCCCCGACCCCCGAAAGCCGTCCGCCGCCCGTCCCGCCGCCCGCGTCCCCCGCTCCGCCCGCGCCGGCCCGC
>PXDE01000582.1 GCA_003566475.1 PVC group bacterium
CGACTGGGAACTCCGGATCGCTCAAACGGGCCAGCACCTGCCGGTCTCCCGCGGGACCGTCTCCCACCGCCTCCACCTCGCCCGCCCAGCGTAGCATGGGCAGGGCGCGGCGGTATTCGAGCAGCCGGAGCCGCCGGTGCTCGCGGGGGATCGCCTCGGTCACCCGCATGGCGTCCCCGTCGGTGACCACGCCCCAGGCGGCCCGGACCGCGAAGGCGTCGGGCGCGGGATCCAGGGCCGCGAGCTGAGGCACCGCCTCGGCATAGGTCAGAAACAGATGCACCGACCCCAGCCGCCAGAGACGGTTCGGGACCGGCGACACGGCGCGGAAGAACGCGTCGTAGTCCTCCGGCATCCGGCTCACGGAAACCGGATTGAACAGCGGATAGCCGGTCACCATGAGATGGGACAGCCGCAGATGGTTGAGCAGCGGGTCGGCGGGGGGCATCACGGCCATCCGTCCCTGGCCCCGGAAGCTGTCCAGGGCGGCCCCGACCGGACCCGGTTCCTGCAGGTGCCGGTAGGGGACTGACTCCACGAACCGGCGGTTGGCGTTGCCCAGCTCGAGCGCCATGACCAGCCCCAGCGCGGCGACGAGCGCCCATCGGCGTCGGACGGAGGCGGGACGGCGTAGCCAGAGGGTCACGATCGCCGTTACGGCGGCGAGCGTCAGCAGGAGAACCAGGTTGGCGGAAAGGGCATTCGCCCAGATGGTCTCGGGGCGGGCGTAGCCCTCGGCGGTAAGCCGATCGAGGAACGGCCCCCGGGTCAGAGCCAGCCGCGCCGTGCCCAGCGCGGCCAGCGCGGCGGCGCCGGCCACCGCCCAGGCGGCCGGACGCAGGAGGGTCCGGCGGGTGGCGGGGTCGCGCTCCTGGCCGAGGCGGAGCAATCCGTCGGTGGCCAGGGACACCAGCGCCACCGCGAACAGGGTGAACGGCCCCAGCCATTTGTCCGGGTTGCGGATGGTGCCCATGAAGGGCAGCGCGAAGAACAGGCGGTAGGCCGGGAAGTGGCGGCCCCAGGCCAGCAACAGGCTGATCGCGCAGATCCCGAGGGCGACCCGGGCGGTGCGGGTGTCGTCGGGCGGGATGATCGCAGGGCTAGGCGACTTCCGGACGGACGCGGTGGCGGCCAGCAGGAGGGCGGCCAGGGCCACCCCGCCCAGGGCATAGCCGGCCAGCCGGAAGTTCCGGAAGCCCGGCTCTCCAGGCCGCCAGCCCTCCGGACGGCCCATGCGGCCCCAGTAGGGATGCGACTCGGAGCGACTGGACGCGCCATGGTAGTCGGCGGCGAACAGCGACCAGGTCTCGGCCGGAGGCAGGCTCCACTGGGTGGCCCACGCATAGGCGTCCTCCTCCGGAGCTTCCTCGCCGGTCGGCGCGGCCACCCCGCGAATCTGGGTCTCCAGCATCACCACGATGGTCTGGCCCGCGACGAGCAGCGCGGCGGCGGTCAGCACGGCGAGACGTCCGCCGACCCAGCCGAGGCGCGGCACAAGGCGTGCCGGATCCGATGGGAAAGGGAGCACCGCCAGGTAGCCCGCGACGGCGATGGAGAAGAAGATTCCCACGTCGGGGGTCTCGGCCACGCCCAAGCCCAGGAACGCCCCGGCCACCGCCACCCGCAGCCAGGAACCGGTGGGCCGGGCCCGGTGCAGCATGCCCGCCGCCAGGGCGGAGAACCCGAGCGTGGCCGACCGCACCGGCAGGCCGTTGAGGGGGAACGTGAACACCCAGCCCGACAGCAGCAGGAGCAGCCCGCCCAGGGCCGAGGCTTCCGGCGAGCGCCCCATGGCCCGCAGCATCCAGATGCCGGCCAGGCCGGTCAGGGCGATGAACAGCGGCACCCCCCAGCGGCGGTAGCCCGCCGGGCCCAGGACGGATTCGAGGACCGAGGACAGGTTCAGCGGGGCGCGGCCGATCGGCTGCCCGAAGAAGATCCCGTTGTCCCATAGGGCGGAAAGGGCCTGGGGATAGGCGTAGGTGGGGGAGAGGGCCATCTCGATGTTGCCGTCATTGAACGCGAACACCCGGTCCGAATCCCCCAGCACCCTCCACGTCGCCACCACGGGCAGGGCGAGGCACACAAGCAGCGCGAGCCACCCCCACCCCGGCGGACGGCTCGGGCGGGCGGCCGAGGCGGGTCCGGAGGGCGGGGTCACGTGCGACACCCCTCGTGGCGTCGTGGTGGAGAGCGGCGATTCATCCGGTCAGGGTACGGGCACCGCCCAGAAGCTGTAAAGGTCGGGGCGCGGCGGGATGCGCGATACGGGATTCGGGGCGGTGGTGGGTGTCCTGGCTCTGCACGGTCATCGGCAACGTTCTCACCGATGTCGGGGGAATCGGGATTTCGGGTGCAACGGGGCGGGCGACGGGCTACGGTGGCAGCATGGCTTCCTTTCTGTTCCAGTCCTGGCTGAGGAGGCACGGGGCGCGGTCCGCGGCGGCGCTGATCTCCCTGCTGGCCGCCGGGTGCGGAGGGGGCGACGGGGAGGCCACGCCCCGGAGCCTCGATGATCTTCTGGACCGCATGGGCCGGATCGAGGCGCTGGCCCTTCCGCCCCCTGGCCCGTCGTACCTGGAGAGTTCCTACGACCGCACCGGCGGCAACCGCGACTGGATGACCTTCCGCGAGACCAACCCCCAGGGGCGGATCACCCTTCTCGATGCGGAGGGCCCCGGCTATGTCTCCCGGATCTGGACGCCCGGGCTGGCGGTTTCCCGTTGGCAGTTCTTTTTCGACGGCGAATCCACGCCCCGCATCGACCTCGCCCAGGACGAACTGTTCGGCGGAAGCTTCCCGTTTGTTCCGCCCCTGGCCGGGGAATCGGGAGGAGGGCAGTACAGCATGATGCCCATCCCGTTCGCCCGAAGCCTGCGGATCGAGGTGGTGCCAGAGCGCCTCCACGAGGACGACCGCAACTACTTCCACATCAACACCACCCGCTGGCCGGCCCGGAAGGGCCGCATCGAATCCTGGCCGCGCGGACTCCGCCCCGGCCAGGTCCAGGCCGTGGAAGCCCTCCTGGCCCTTCTCGACGCCGGCCCCGGTTCCCTCCGCGCGGCGGCCCGGTCCGCCCTGGGCGGGGCGGCGCCATTCGACCTCGCCCCCGGCGAAGCCCGTGCCGTGCTCGACCAGGATGGCGCCGGGACGGTCGCCGCACTGGCTGTGGCCTGGGATCCTTCGGAAAACCTGCGGATGAAGGCGCACACCATGGCGCGCCACCTCCGTCTCCGGGCCTGGTGGGACGGCGATGCCGAGCCCGGCATCGATGTGCCGCTGGGAGACTTCTTCGCCAATCCGTTCCACCCCCGGCCCTACGCCCTGCATGCGCTGGGCCGGGTCGACGACGCCTACGTGTCCCGCCTGCCCATGCCGTTCCGGAACGGTGCCCGCATCGAGATCCGCAACGGCGGCGACATCCCGGTGCGGCTGACCGCCGGCGCCACCGTCAATCCCGCCCCGCCGCCGCGCGCCGCCCGATACTTTCACGCCGTCTGGAACGCCACCACCACCTCCGGTCGCCCGTTCGTTCTGGCCGACCTCGATGGCCCCGGACACTATGCGGGGATGTTCCTGACCGCCGTGGGCCAGGACGGCACCTGGAACATCCTCGAAGGCGACGAGTTCCTGTTGCCCGATCCGGGGGTTCAGCCGGGGCAGTTCGGCACCGGGCTCGAGGACTATTTCAACGGGGCCTATTACTACACCGGTCTGTTTGACCGGCCCTGGCACAGCCTGATCAGCAAGGGGGCCATGCGCACCGACCAGATCCGCCTGCGCGCGCTCGACCTGACCGGCTTCGAGGAAAGCCTCGCCGTGGGCATCGAATTCGGCCACGGCAACCGGTCCACGGGGACCATGTCCGGAGTGGTCTACGTCTATCTCGACCGGCCGGGTGGGACCGTTCTGTCGCCCGCCCTTGAGCCGCTCCTGGCCCGACCTCCCGACCGGTTCGAGGTTCCCGGGTTCATGGCCTCGGTGTTCACCATGGAGCGGGCGGGGCTCTGGGAGGAGGCGGGGCTGCGGAGCGCGGCCCTGGCCGACCGCCATCCGGACCGGCCCTGGGCCGACCGGCTCCGGGTGCGGGCGGCCGACTCCCGGGCCCGGGCTGGCGGATTCGAGGCGGTGCGCGGGGATCTCGAACAGATGGCGGAGAGCGCGGATTCCGAGGCCGCCGCTCAGGCCACCGATCTGCTGTGGATGCACGATGGGGAGAGGCGGGCGCTGCTGGGGATCCATATGCGGGGACGGTACCGCTTGCAGATGAATGGGGAGGAGGTGGCGGCCGGGCTGGCCGAGGGCGGGCTTCGGGTGATCCGGGTCGAGGATCTGCCGGAGGAGGTCACCTGGGAACTGGAGTTCGTGCCCACCGACCGGGGCGCTTTCGCGGCGTTCTGTCTGCGCACCCCCGAGGGCGACGTGACCTCGGCGGGGCCCTGGGAGACGGTGGGGGTGGTCCCGCATCCGGAGCAGGAGCCGCCGGAGCGGTTCGAGGCCGACGCCGAGTTGCCCAACATGATGCTGTGGGAGTTCGAGATCAACGGGTATGCGGGCATGCAGTCGGGGCGGCAGAACCTGGAGCTGTGGCGGTTCTGGGAGGACGCGCCACGGGTGCGGGCGGTGCATCTTCGGCGGACGCAGAACTTGCGTGAGGCCATCCGGGCCGCCGGCCTCGCCGAGCCGCGCCACCGGGAGGAGGCCGAACGCCGGGCCTACACCGTGGACCCGCCCTGAGCCGGAACGGTTCAGCCCCCAGTCCGTTCTGAACCGCGAATGAACGCCAATAGACGCGAATTCGGGGGTGGCGGAAAGGTCACAGGGAACTCACCATTTCGTGAGTGCGTTCGGCCTGAGGCCAGGGTGTGATTCCACCTTGTCCCCATTAGCGTTGATTCGCACTACTATCCCCCAGAACTTCGCCCGCCCGCGCAAATTTTCTGCCACCCCACCTGCCCCCCCCTCTGTGAACCTCCGTAACCTCTGTGACCTCTGTGGTTCGTTTGGTTGCGGCCGGTGGCCGCGCTGGGTCCATTCGCGGTTCCGCCGCATGGTTCTGGCTGAGGTGCCGGGACGATCATCGCCACGCGAACCGGTTGGGCTGGGTGAACAGGCGGAAGTGGTTCTCCATGAGTTCCAGCACGTCGTCGCGGTACTCGGGACGGACTTTCTCCCGCACGATCTGGAGGGGCGGAAAGGCCGCCTCGTCGCCTTCGGCGAGTCGCAGAAAGGCCCGGTGGGCGGCGGCGCGGTGGGGGATGGCGTCGAACCAGGCATCGATTTCGGGCCGGCCGAGCGGGCGGAACAGCGCCTCCGTGTACTGGTAGGCGAAGTAGTGGAGGCGGTTCACGGCCCGCTGGGCCTGGACCGAGACCAGAGCCACGGCGGCCAGGACGGCCGCCAGTCCCAGCGACCGGAGATCCCGGGGGCCGGCGAGCATGCGGTCGAGGAGAACGGCCAGCGGCAGGGAGGCGGCGAGGAGGGCGGGCAGGATGAGCCGGGGGCCGTAGCACCATTCGCCCGGGTACTGGGAGTAGGCGCTCACGGCGAGGAAGAGCAGGAGCGCGAACGACCCCAGAAAG
>PXDE01000120.1 GCA_003566475.1 PVC group bacterium
AACCCCGTGGCCACATGGCCCGCCACTCCCGCCCCCTCAGCCTCGGGGTCGGCGTGGATCAGGGTCATGCGCACCGCCCCGTCTCCGGCCCGGAGCAGGAACTGCCAGCGCACGTCCTCGGGCAGCAGGGCCGAGATCTGCCCGTGCACCATGGACACGTTGGCCAGCCGGGGGGCGCGGCGCTGCACCGCGTCGAGGGTCTGGATGCGGCTGAGCGGATGCAGCCGCCGCACGTCGAGCGCGAAGGGCGCCGCCGCCACCTCGACGCAGTCGAACACCAGGGCCCGCAGCTCGGGCGGGTTGGGGCTCAGCCCGATCTGCTGGTTGAGCCCGGAGCGCCCGCCCACCTGCGACACCGCCCGCACGATCCGCCCCTCGCCGTCGAACCGGAAGCCCTCGATGCTGAGATTGCGCAGCGGGCCGGACCCCAGCAGGGCGGGCATGGCGTCGAACCGGAACTGGCCGTCGGCTCCGGTCACCGCGAACTCGCTCCAGCGCAGCCCGGCGGTGGCCCCGCCCCCGGCCTGGCGGGCCTGACGCACCAGGGCTGCCACCATCCCCGGCTGAGGCACCCGGGGCACGGGGTCGCCCGGGCTCTGATCCACCAGCGCCCCGCGCACCCGCGTCCACTGACGGATGGGCCGGGGCGGCGTGTCCGCGAATTCGGGGTCGTCGGTCAAAGCCGCCACGAGCAGCCGGGTGGCCTCGACCTGGGGGGCCAGAGCGTCCCAGTCGAGCCGGTCGGCCCGGTCGTGCGCGGTGTCCACCTTGCTCCGGTAGCTTTCGAGGGTGCCCCAGGTGGCGGCGGGCACCCCGAAGCTGGGGGCGGGCGAGGTGAGGGTGGCGATCCGGGGCGCGGCCAGGGCGCGGGACGGAGCCACCGGATCCAGCGGGGCCAGCTCCACCGCCGGGCCGAGCGCGTCGGGCCAGATCCGGTCGCGGTTCCGGCTCAGCCAGCGCACGAACGGCGTGGCGGTGCGGCGGGCGTTCTCGTCCACGTCCAGATGGGGGCAGTAGAGGGCGGGGCCGCAGCCGGTGCCCGCGTCGGACAGGTCGATCCCCAGCACGAAGCCGAGCGGAATTCCGTCGGGATCGTCAAAGCCGAGGGCGGTCAGCATCTCCTGGCGCAGGGCGTCGCCCGCCGCGTAGCGGGCCAGGGGCGCCTCGGCCTCGCGGGCCTGGACCGCCACCCGCTCCCGCACCGCCGCCCACACCTCGAGCGCCTCCGCCCGCTTGGCCTCGGCCAGCGGAGTCTTGAACAGAAGCTGATTCTGCAGGCCCTTGAGCCGGTTCTGCCGGGCCACCGCCGTCCCGAGTTCCGCCTCCACCGCCAACCGCTCCTCGGGCGGGGCCTGACGGAAGGCCAGACGCAGGTCGGGCACCTCGCGCTCGAGCCGGTTCATCTCCTCGGCCAGGACGTCCTTCACATAGCGGTGGAGCGGCCGGTAGCGGGACAGGTGCAGCCGTTCCAGCGCCTCCAGGCCGTGGCCCAGCTCCTCGGCCAGCTCCACGTGCTGGGCGTATTCGCGCAGGCGGGCCCGGTCCTCGTCCTCGATGCGCCGCCGGTCGTCGGGCCGGGAGGCCAGGGCCTCGAACATCCGGCGCACCCCCATCTGGTTGATGCCCTGGGCGTCGAGGAACGCGATCAGCACGGGGCGGGCCGGAGGCTCGGCGGCCAGGCGTTCGGCCAGGCGCAGCAGCAGCGCGGCATCCACCGCCGCGTCCGCGCCCGGGGCCAGTCCCTGCAGGGCCGACACCGCGTCCAGCGGCGCGGCCACGGCCAGGGCGGGCCGGGGGGACGATCCCGGGCGGGCCGGGATCAGCGCGTAGAGATTGGCCGCCTCGCGGAACTCCCAGGCCCCCCGCACCCGCAGCCGCGCCCGCTCCGCCCCGCCCCGGCGCAGGGCGTCGGCGGCCGGACCGTCCGGAAGATAGAACCGGGGCAGGTTCAAAGGCTGGTCGGTGAGGTGCGCCTGCATGTGGTGATGCAACTCGTCGCCCCCCAGCAGCAGGAGGGCCGAGGCTCCGAACGTGAAGGCCCGCCGCCAGTTGCCCCCGGCCTCGGCCTCCATCACCCCGATCTGACCGCGCAGGCTGCGGGCGGGGATGTCGGCGTAGTCGCCCCGGCCCAGATAGATGGCCCGGCCCTCGAGGCCGTCGGCCGGGGTCAGGTTCATGCGGGCCAGGGCCGGCCACACCGGGTAGATGCGGTGAGTTCCCGCCGCCTCGCCGTCGGCGATGTCGAGGATCGCCTCGCGGGTGATGGGCATCAGCACCTCGAACGGCTGACGCCACACCCGGACCCCGGGCAGGGCCTCCAGCCGCGCCTGCACCCCGGCCGAGACGGCGGCATGGCCGTCCCCGCCCACCGAGCGGTCCTCGACCCCGGCCATCCATTCCGTGTCCGCCCGCACGGCGGCCGCGAACGCCGGATCCGGAAGCCCGGCCGACGCGGGCCGGGCGAGGGCCAGGCTCAGCGCGGCCAGGGCGAGGGCGGCTGGAGGGAGGGGGTTCATCAGCTTGGCGCCACCCGCACCGGATGGAACATCAGCCCGCGGGCGGCCAGGATTCCGCCCACCAGGCCCCAGAAGATGCCCGCCACCACCTCGCCCATGATCAGCCCGATGAACAGCGGCTGGGCCCGGCGATAGGCGCGGGCCCCGCCGTAGCGCAGGACCAGCACCTTGATCAGCCAGCCCAGCAGGATGCTGGTCACCGCCTGTTCGGCGTAGAAGGTCTGGACCAGGAGCATGCCCACCGGGTGGAGCGGCCAGCGCGGGACGGCCATGCAGGCCCACTGCAGGCCGCCCGCCACCGCCGCCCCGAACGCGATGTGGAGGCGCTGGTCGTACTGGGTGCGGGGGCGCAGGGCGTCCTGCTCGAACCGCTGGAGGTCCGAGTTCACGGGGTTGATGCGGTTCATGCCCCAGCTATTGATGGGCGGGGCCTGGTGGAGGGGGGCGCTGTGCCGGTAGTTCATCACCAGGGTGGCCGCCCCCGCCACCCCCAGGCCGAGGACGAGCACGGCCAGCATCGAGGCCGGCCACCAGGCGCGGCGGACCTGGGTCTCCTCGGAATCCAGGCCGATGGCGTGGGCGGCCATGGCCGTGGGATGCACCCGCGAGCCCACCTGGAACAGGATCGCGCTGATCCCCGCGAAGAACACGGTGGCATGCGAGAGCAGGGCCCGGGGCATGAACACCAGCAGCTCCATGGCGTGGGCCCCCTCCAGGCGCAGGAACGGCATGCCCGTCTCCCCCACGATCCGGGTGATGAGCAGGGCCACCAGGAACCCCACGAACACGAACACGACGCCCCAGCCCAGGGGCACCCCGGCCCAGCGCAGCCAGAGCGTGGCCCCGATCAGACCCAGGGCCAGCATCCAGCCCGCCCGGCCCAGGCCGGGATCCGACCCCGGCCGCCGCAGCATCCCCCGGACCACCGCCCGCCACTGGGCCCGGCCCAGCCAGAGCACGAACAGGCTCAGGGTCAGCATGGCCCCCGTGCGGTGGTCGGACACCGTGTGCCAGATGTGGGGCGGGAAATACTCCACCCGGATCACCCGGTGGATCCCGTAGAGCACCGCGAACATCCAGATCGAGAAGCTGATCCGGGTCGGCATGAAGAACGCCACCCCGATGAACACGAAATACAGGCGGGTGTTGAACAGGATGCTGTTCGGGAAATAGCGCAGGGGGGTGTCGCGGAAGGCGCCCCGGATGTCCCACGACAGCGGGAACTCCGGCACCCGGGTGGGGAAGTAGGTGTGGAAGCCGTTCAGGAGGTAGATCACCACCACCGTGGCGAACGCCGACCAGAACAGCGGCTGGCGGAACAGCGACGGCACGCACTGGCCCTCGGGGGGCGACTCCAGCAGCGGCTCGTACACCGCCAGCAGCGGGAACTGGAGCCGCTCGTTGCGCCGCCACTGGGGGAACACGATCAGGGCCAGGCCGATCATGGCCAGCCACAGGCAGATCAGCAGGGCGCCCCAGGCGAGGAGGGGGCCGGTCCAGGCCTGCCAGGGGATCCGCTCGCCCGGCGGCAGCTCCTCGATGAACCAGGTCGCGGCCGGGGTCTCGGCCTGGAAGGCCATGGGGGCCGGGAACAGGGAGGCGGGCAGGTCCATCTCCGTGTAGATGTCGGCCAGGGGCTTGGAGGCCGAGACGGTCATGGGGGCGCGGGCCAGCATATAGGGGAGCTGACGCATCAGCCCCTGGCCGGGGATCACGCTGGCCAGCAGCCACATCCCGAAGATCAGGGCGAGCTGCTCGCGCGACAGGGCGGCCCGGGGGGCGAACCGGCGCAGGAGCGGGTTCAGCACCGCCCCGGCCAGCAGCATCAGGAACAGCCCCGCCACCGGCAGGTAGCTGTCCGAGATGAAGGTGAGCCCGAAGTAGAAGTTGCTGTAGGTGGTGGCCACCCAGATCGCCACCGACCCCGCCAGCCCCAGCCCCATGGCCACCGCGCCGCGCTGAAACGATAGACCGCCCATCCCGCCCTTGTACAATGTCCGCCCGCCCCCGGTCCATACCCCAACCGCATTTCCGCCTGACATTTTTCGCCGTCCAGACCTTGGACGAAACCGTCCAGACCTTGGACGGGACGGTTGGGCACGACCTCAGAACTCCGCTGGTCCCGCTGGGCGCATTCGCGCAAACCCACTAGCCGTCCCACGCTTGCCTGGACCCGGATCGCACCTAGGGCTGGCCTGTACCGGCGTCGTGGGACGGACGTCCTCGTCCGTCTCCGCGATGTCCAGAGCCTGACACGCCCTTGGGCAGCGTGAAACGCGGGCCAAGGACCATCCTGGCGCGGCTCCTTCGCAGGACGGACGAGGACGTCCGTCCCACGTCCCGACAGGCGCGAGACGGTTCGTGCGCAGGTCCGGAAGCTGCCGGGAGTGAATCCGGATGCCCCAAGCGGGCTGCGTAGCCCCAGCCCAGGGTTGCGAGGCACGAGCTACCCTGGGTCTCCCGCCCCGATGACATCTCTACCCTGAAGGGGTTGCGTCCGCCCCCCCCCAGCGCTCTCGGCGAATCGGACGCAACCCCGTTGGGGTAGTCCGGTGAGGTGCGGTGAACCCAGGGTAGCGGCAAGGCCGCAACCCTGGGCTAGGGGATGAAACCCCGTTGGGGTTGGGCACCAGGCCCCATTCCCTAGCGGAGTCCGGCCCAAGCCCGCGTCGGGCCGAAGGCCCACACGCGGCCGAGGCTTTGGCCGCACATGAAATGGACGCGGAACCGAGCGTGGCCCTTTACAGAGGCCCGGATCGGGGGCAGAGTCGGCTATGCGTACCTGGCAGGGTTCCCTTCCATGAAAGCCGTCGATCCTAAGCTCCTCCTGGAGATCCGCAGCCGGTTGGCCTCCGAGGTCGGACCTTCTCGGGTCTACCTCTTCGGATCCCATGCCTGGGGAACTCCGGGGTCGGACAGCGATGTGGACCTCCTTCTGGTCATGCCCCGGCTCGACGGCCCCCGGGCCGAGGTTCTCAAGCGGGCCTACCGTGCGGTGCGGGATCTTCGGGTTCCGGCCGAATTCGTGGTCCGCACGGAAGATGAGATGAC